>JADGHI010000570.1 GCA_019689515.1 Acetobacteraceae bacterium
CTTCCGAGCGGACCCGCCGGGCCCCACCGCTCGGTTTCCTGCCATGCCTGGCGTGTCCTCAGCACGGATGGGGGACGCTGCCGACTTGGCCCGCCTGAGTGGTTCGGCCGATTGCGAGAGGCGCCCGCCGCGACATGCGGGGCGTCCGACCGGCGTCCTCTAGGCCCTGAAGTCTTGAATGCCCGCGCGTAGGGCGGGGCGATACCGGCCTGGTGCCGTGGCGCCCGGGATCGGTCGGCGACACCGGCGCACGCCGGGTGGGCGTACTCATACACTCATATATGTATAGCGGTCGCGGCTGGACCCGGCGCGGCGCGGGCTTGGCGCCACCGTCATCCCGCGCGAGCATGCCGCGCGCGCATTCCGAGAGTGACGCCGCCCGCATGCGGACCGCAGCGCCTCGCGCTCCCACCAGCGCGAGGCGACCGGGCCGCCCGATCCAGAACCCATAGGGAAAGGACCCGCCATGAGCGACACGAGCCAGCCCGAGATCAAGAAGGGCCTCGTCGGGGTGTATGCCGACGTCTCCGCCATCTCGAAGGTGATGCCGGAGACCAACAGCCTCACCTACCGCGGCTATGCGGTGCAGGACCTCTGCGAGAACTGCTGCTTCGAGGAGGTCGCCTACCTGCTCTGGAACGGCGAGCTGCCGACCCGCGCCCAGCTCGACGCCTTCCGCAAGGAGGAAGCGGAGAACCGCGCGCTCTCCCCGGGCCTGCTCAAGACGATCGAGGGCTTCCCGCGCGACGCCCACCCCATGGACGCGATCCGCACCGCCGTCTCCTTCATGGGGATGGAGGACCCCGAGACCGCCGACATCTCGGAGCCGGCCACGCGGCGCAAGGCGATGCGGCTGCTCGCCAAGATCCCGACCGCGATCGCCGCGGCCTACCGCTTCTCGAAGGGGCAGGCCCCCGTCGCGCCGGACCCGAAGCTCTCCTTCAGCGAGAACTTCTTCCACGTGGTGTTCGGGAAGGTGCCGCAGCCGGAGGTGGTGAAGGCCTTCGACGTCAGCCTGATCCTCTACGCCGAGCACACCTTCAACGCCTCGACCTTCACCGCCCGCACGATCGCCTCGACCGGGGCGGACATCCACGCCGCCATCACCGGCGCGATCGGCGCCCTGAAGGGCCCGCTGCACGGCGGCGCCAACGAGGCGGTGATGCACATGCTCAAGGAGATCGGCGAGCCGGAAAAGGCGGCCGGCTGGCTCGAGGGGCGGCTCGACCACCGCGCGCTGGTCATGGGCTTCGGGCACCGGGTCTACAAGTGGGGCGACAGCCGCGTGCCGACCATGACCAAGTACGCCGAGAAGATGGCCGAGGTGGTGGGCGACCGGCGCTGGATGGAGATCAGCCGGATCCTCGCCGCCGAGATGCTGCGGCGGAAGAACATCCACCCGAACCTCGATTTCCCGGCGGGCCCTGCCTACTACCTCATGGGCTTCGAGATCCCGCTGTTCACCCCGATCTTCGTCGCCGCCCGCGTGACCGGCTGGTCCGCGCACGTGCTGGAGCAGATGGCCGACAACCGGCTGATCCGCCCGCTCTCCTACTACACCGGCGTGGAGCAGCGGCCGGTGGCGCCACTCGCCCAGCGCGGCTGAGGCGCGGCGGCGCCGATACGCCGCCCGCCCCGCGACGTGGGCGGGCGGTTGCCGGTCGGCGTGGCGGCAGCCGCCGCGCCGAGCGCGCACGCGGATGTGTGCGACAGGTGCGCGCGCACGCAGCCCGTCCTCGCGGCGAAGCCGGGCGATCGGAGCGCCGACGGCGTGCCGCTCGGATACGCGCGGAAGAGGCTCGGCAGCGGCGTGCGTTCGGCTCCTGCGCATCGGGCGTTCGCGCGGCATCCACGAGTGCGGCACGCGCGTGTGCGCCGTGACGAACACAAATACCGTGTGTGCGTGACGGATTTTGTTGACATGCGTGGTGCGCGTGCAGATAGCGTGATTCGCGCGCGCGTCGTTGCACGCGATTCGTCGAAGCGATTCCCGCCGCAACGAGTCGGACGGCCCGCACCGAGCATCGCCGAGGCGACGCCGCGCAGCAGGGAAGGACGGTCCATGGACCGCAGGCTCGTGGCCCCCGCAGCCGTGGAGGCCGCACCGCCGCAGGAGGCGACGCCGCCCGAGGGCGGATACCGTGCGCGCTCCGTGCCGGCGGGAGAGAGGCCGAGGGAGGCGCGATGCGGCGACGCACAGCCGCGGAGACCGCGCTCGCTCACGGCGCCTGCGACACTGGACGGCGACAGGAGCGGCGCTGCGCGACTCGGGATCCGCGTGCCGCCGCAAATGGGGGAGCCGCGTGGCGAAACGCGGTTCGCCCGGACCTCAGCACGCCCCTCCCGGCTGCTTTGCGGAGAGACGAACGGCCACGACGCACTCCGCCGGCCCATCGGGGCCAGGCGGCGCCCGCCGAGCCGAATCTCCCCGCACCATAAGGGAACGCAAACGGAGATCCTGATCCGATGACGAACGACACGAACGAAAGCGCCGAAGGCGCGCCGCGCGCCCAGGCGATGGCGATGTCCACCGGCGGTCGCCGCACCGGCGGCCGTAGCGCCGGCGGGCGCAGCACCGGCCGCAGCACCACCAGCCGCAGCACCGGCGGGGCGCGCAAGACGACGGCCCGCGGGACGGCAGCGAAGCGGACGACGGCGAAGCGCGCCACCACGGCGGCGCGGAAGCCGGCGGCGCGCAAGACGACGACCCGCGGGACGGCGACGAAGCGGACGACGGCGAAGCGCACCACCACGGCGGCGCGGAAGACCGCGACCCGCAGGGCGACCACGACCCGGGCGCGTGCCGGCGCGAAGCGGACGACGACCGCCGCCCGCAAGACCGCAACCCGCAGGACCGCCGGCGCGACGACGCGCAAGGCCGCGGCCGCTGCGCGGAAGACTCCGGCCCGGCGCGCCGCCGCCGCGAAGGCGGGCAC
>JADGHI010000571.1 GCA_019689515.1 Acetobacteraceae bacterium
AACGAGGTTGACGGCGCGGTCTTCGGCGTCAACATCATCCCCCACACCGCTGCCGTCACCACCTTCGGCACCCTGCAGCCGGGCGATGCGGTGAACCTTGAGGTCGACGTGCTCGCCCGCTACGTCGCTCGCCTTCTGGAGTCCCGGACATGAGCGCCGCCGCGAGCGATAGCCGTCCCCAGCGCGCCAACTTCCACGAGTTCATCTCCCCGACCGAGGAGCTGATCGAGGAAGCGCGGCGCGGGCGCATGTTCATCCTCGTGGACGACGAGGACCGCGAGAACGAGGGCGACTTGGTCATCCCGGCGCAGTTCGCCACGCCCGACGTGATCAACTTCATGGCCAAGCACGCGCGCGGCCTGATCTGCCTGGCGCTGACGCGCCAGCGCGTCGAGCAACTCGGCCTGCCGCTGATGGCCCAGGCCAACGGCACGCGCCACCAGACCGCCTTCACCGTCTCGATCGAGGCGCGGGACGGCGTGACCACGGGCATCTCGGCGCATGACCGCGCGCGCACCGTGGCGGTGGCGATCAACCCGGAGCTGGGGCGCGAGCACATCGTCACGCCGGGCCACGTCTTTCCGCTGGTGGCGCGCGAGGGCGGGGTGCTGGTCCGCGCCGGCCACACCGAGGCGGTGGTGGACTTCGCGCGCCTCGCCGGCCTCATCCCCGCCGGCGTGATCTGCGAGATCATGAACGACGACGGCACCATGGCCCGCATGTCGGACCTGGTTGCCTTCGCCCAGCACCACGGCCTCAAGCTCGGGACGATCGCCGACCTGATCGCCCATCGCCGCCGCACCGAGCGGCTGGTGCAGCGCGTCGAGGAGGGCATGCTGCCCTCCGCGGTCGGCGGCGAGTGGCGCGTGGTGGTATTCCGCACGACGCTGGAGCCCGGCGAGCACGCGGCCCTGATCAAGGGTGATATCGAAAGCCCCGGCCCGGTGCTGGTGCGCATGCACGCGGCGAACATGCTTGAGGCCGCGGCGGGGCGGAACATGCGCGAGCTCTACAGCGCGATGCGCACCATCGCCGCTGCGGGCCGCGGCGTCGTGGTGCTGCTCCGCGACTGGCGCACCACCGGCCTCTCCGAACAGGTCCGGCGCATCCGCGAGCACCGCGCGCTGGCCTCGGAGATCCGCGACTACGGCATCGGCGCGCAGATTCTGGCCGATCTCGGCGTGAAGGAAATGATTCGACTGTCCAACAATCCCCGCCCGGTGGTCGGGCTCGAAGGCTACGGGCTGCGCGTCGTCGAGACGCGGCCGATCCCGCTCACGCCCGAGGAGGTGCAGGCTTGAGCACGGCCGACAGCCCGGATCGGGCGACGCCACGGATCGAAGGGCCGCCGCCGCGCATCCTCGTCGTGCAGGCGCCCTATTACCGCGCCGTCATCGAGGGGATGCGCCAGGGCGCCGACGCACTCTTCGCCGCGGTGGGCGCCGAAGTCGAGACCGCCGAGGTCGCCGGCGCCTTCGAGCTGCCCGGTGCGTTGCGCCTCGCGC
This sequence comes from Acetobacteraceae bacterium, assembly GCA_019689515.1. Taxonomy (GTDB): domain Bacteria; phylum Pseudomonadota; class Alphaproteobacteria; order Acetobacterales; family Acetobacteraceae; genus Caldovatus. The sequence continues at coordinate 1,506 of JADGHI010000571.1, forward strand.
TCAAGGCGCCGCAGGGCCGCTGGGACGGGTTCCTGGTGCTCGGCTGCGTGGTGAAGGGGGAGACCGATCACTACGACCACATCTGCCGCGAGGCCTCCCGCGGCGTGATGGACATCGCGGTGGAGACGGGCATCCCCATCGGCTTCGGCCTGCTCACCGTGCACAGCCTCGCCCAGGCCGAGGCACGCTCGCGGCAGGACCGCCACAACAAGGGGGCGGAGGCGGCGAACGCCCTGCTGATGCAGATCGCCCTCGCCCGGCGCTGGGGAGCGGCATGAGCGGAGCCAAACGCCGCCGCAAGCCGCCGCGTGCCACCACCGCCTCGTCGAGCCGCCCCCGCACGGGGGCGCGCGTCGCCGCGGTGCAGGCCCTGTTTCAGTCCGAGCAGACCGGCGACCCGGCCGAGGCGGTGATCGACCAGTTCGTGCGCCACCGCATCGGCACGCTTCCGGGAATGGGCGGCTTCGAGGAAGGCCGCGTGCCGCAGGCGGACGTGCCGCTCTTCGCCTCCATCGTCCGCAGCGCGGCCCGTGAGGGCGAGGCGCTCGACCAAGTGGTGCGGGCGGCGCTCGCCGCCGACTGGCCGATGGAGCGGATCGATCCGGTGCTGCGCGCCCTGTTCCGCGCGGCCGCGGCGGAATTGCGCGATCCCGCCGGGCCGCCGGCGCGGGTGGTGATCAACGAGTATCTCGACGTGGCGCACGGCTTCCTGGACGCCGAGGGCGTGCGCTTCGCCAACGGCGTGCTGGACACGATGGCCAAGCGCCTCCGCCCGGCGGAATTCACGCCCGGCGCGGCGGCGCCGGCGCGGGACGGGGCGGATTGAGCCTGCCGCCGGAATTCGCGCTGATCGCGCGGCATTTCCGGCCGCTCGCCGGGCCCGGCGCGCTCGATCTGCAGGACGACGCGGCGCTGCTCGATCCGCCGGCCGGGCGTCAGCTCGTGCTCGCGGCGGACGCGATGGTGGAGGGGGTGCACTACCTCGCCACGGACCCGCCGGAGATGGTGGGGCGGAAGCTCCTGCGCGTGAACCTCTCCGACCTCGCCGCGATGGGGGCGGAGCCGCTCGGCTACCTGATGACCACGACGCTGCCCCGCGGGGTGGAGGATTCCTGGATCGCCCGCTTCGTCGCCGGGCTGGCCGAGGACCAGCGGGCCTTCGGGATCGCGCTCCTCGGCGGCGACACGACGGCGACCCCGGGTCCGGCCTGCCTGTCGCTGACCATCATCGGCACCGTGCCGCCCGGCGCGGCGTTGCCGCGGGCGGGCGCGCAGCCGGGCGATGGTGTCTGGGTCTCGGGCACGCTCGGCGATGGGGCGCTCGGGCTGCGGGTGCTGCGCGGCGAGCTGCCGGGCGATGCGGAGGGCCATCTGGCCCGGCGCTACCGGCTGCCGGAGCCGCGCCTCGCGCTCGGTCAGGCGCTGCGCGG
>JADGHI010000572.1 GCA_019689515.1 Acetobacteraceae bacterium
TCTCCGCCGGCAGGTGCCTGTTGCCCAGATGCCAGGCGATGCGCATCAGGCGCCCGGGGCTGTCCGCCGTCACCTCGATCAGCGGCTCGGGCGCGGCGTGCACCGCGACGAAGCCGCCGTCCTCCAGCGCCAGCCCGTCGCCGTCGCGCAGCACCGTCGCCTCCGGCAGGTCGAGCAGGAAGGCGAGGCCGCGCTCGCCCGTGTAGCGGCGGCGGCGGCGGTGGCGGTCGTCGAAGCCGAGCGTGACCGAATCGCGCGCCGCCTCGGGCGGCCAGGCGCCGGCAGGATGCACTGCGATGGCGCGGGGGAGCGGGTCCGTCATGGCGTCGGGCGGCCTCAGAACAGGAAGTAGCGCTGCGCGAGCGGGAGCACCGCCGCGGGCTCGCAGACCAGCAACTCGCCGTCGGCGCGCACCTCGTAGGTCTCGGGGTCCACCTCGATGCGCGGCAGGGCGTCGTTCAGCACCATGTCGCGCTTCGTGATCCCGCCGCGCGTGTTCGCGACTGCGACGAGCTCGCGCGAGAGGCCGAGACGCTCGCCGACGCGCGCCCCGATCGCCGCGGCCGAGACGAAGGTGACGGCGCCCGCCGTCATGGCGCGGCCGAAGGCGCCGAACATGGGGCGGTAGTGCACGGGCTGCGGCGTCGGGATCGAGGCGTTCGGGTCGCCCATCGGCGCGAGCACGATGGTGCCGCCCTTGATCACCAGATCCGGCTTCGCGCCGAAGAAGGCCGGCGACCACAGCACGAGGTCGGCGAGCTTGCCCACCTCCACGCTGCCGACATGGGCCGCGACGCCCTGCGCGATGGCGGGGTTGATCGTGTACTTCGCGAGGTAGCGCCGGACGCGGAGGTTGTCGTTCTCGCCGCGCTCGCCCGGCAGGCGGCCGCGCTGCACCTTCATCTTGTGCGCGGTCTGCCAGGTACGGGTGATGACCTCGCCAACCCGGCCCATCGCCTGGCTGTCGGAGGACATCATCGCGATCGCACCGAGGTCGTGCAGGATGTCCTCGGCGGCGATCGTCTCCTTGCGGATGCGGCTCTCGGCGAAGGCCACGTCCTCGGCGATGCGCGGGTCGAGGTGGTGGCACACCATCAGCATGTCGAGATGCTCGTCCACCGTGTTCACGGTGTAGGGCATCGTCGGATTGGTGGAGGAGGGCAGCACGTTCGGCTCGCCGGCGAGGCGCAGGATGTCCGGCGCGTGGCCGCCGCCGGCGCCCTCCGTATGGAAGGCGTGGATGGTGCGGCCGGCGATGGCGCGGATCGTCTCGTCCACGAAGCCGCTCTCGTTGAGCGTGTCGGTGTGGATCGCGACCTGGACGTCCATCGCGTCCGCCACGCGCAGGCAGGTGTCGATCGCCTTGGGCGTGGTGCCCCAGTCCTCGTGCAGCTTCAGGCCGCAGGCGCCGGCGCGGATCTGTTCCTCCAGCCCGGCGGGGTTGGAGGCGTTGCCCTTGCCGAGGAAGCCGAGGTTCATGGGGAAGCCCTCGGCCGCCTGCAGCATGCGCGCGATGTGCCACGGCCCCGGGGTGCAGGTCGTGGCGAGCGTGCCGTGGGCGGGCCCGGTGCCGCCGCCGAACATCGTCGTGATGCCGGAGGCCAGCGCCTCCTCGATCTGTTGCGGGCAGATGAAGTGGATGTGCGCGTCGATGCCGCCGGCGGTGAGGATGCGCCCCTCTCCCGCGATGATCTCGGTGCCCAGGCCGATGACGATGGTCACGCCCGGCTGGGTGTCCGGGTTGCCCGCCTTGCCGATCGCGGCGATGCGGCCGTCGCGCAATCCGACATCGGCCTTCACGATGCCCCAGTGGTCGAGGATCACCGCGTTGGTGATGACGGTGTCCATCGCCCCGTCGTCGCGGCTGCGCTGGCTCTGGCCCATGCCGTCGCGGATCACCTTGCCGCCGCCGAACTTCACCTCCTCGCCATAGGTGGTGAAGTCCTTCTCGATCTCGATGAACAGCTCGGTGTCGGCGAGACGCACGCGGTCGCCGACCGTCGGGCCGTACATTCCGGCGTAGGCAGCGCGGGAAAGGCGCATCGGCATCAGACAGGGCCCTCCGTCTCGCCGCGGAAACCGTGCACGACGCGCGCGCCGGCGAAGGGGACCAGGCGCACGGTGCGCGTCTGCCCCGGCTCGAAGCGAACCGCGGTTCCGGCGGGGATGTCGAGGCGCCGGCCCCGCGCCGCCGCGCGGTCGAAGGCGAGCGCCGGGTTGGTCTCGGCGAAGTGGTAGTGGCTGCCGACCTGCACCGGCCGGTCGCCGGTGTTCGCGACCTCGAGCTCCACGGCCTCGCGGCCCGCGTTCAGCTCGATCTCCCCGGGCGCGGGGAGGATCTCTCCGGGGATCATCGGATCGGCTCGTGGACGGTGACGAGCTTCGTGCCGTCGGGGAAGGTCGCCTCGACCTGGATCTCCCGGATCATCTCCGCGACGCCCTCCATCACCTGATCGCGCGTGAGGACCTTGGCGCCGTCGCGCATCAGCTCGGCGACGCTGCGGCCATCGCGCGCGCCCTCCACGACGAAGTCGGTGATCAGCGCGACGGCTTCCGGATGGTTCAGCCGCACGCCGCGCTCGAGGCGCCGGCGTGCGACCATCGCCGCCATGGCGACGAGCAGCTTGTCCTTCTCTCGGGGTGTCAGGTTCATGCGGTCGCTCCAAGCAAGGGGCGCGCCATGCGGGCTGGCCTCGCGCCTCAGACGACCCAGAGCCGCGGCAGGCGCGGCGGCAGCCCGAAAGCCGCGGCGCGCATCGCGACGATCGCCGCGCCGACCGAGGCCCGCACCGCCGCTGCGTCGCCGAGCCAGCGCGCGAGCAGCACGCCGGGCCGGGGCAGGGTGGCGCCGCCGGGGGCCGGAGCCGCCTCCGCTGCCGTGCGCAGGGGGGCGATCAGCGCCTCGGCGTTCGGGCCGGCGAAGAGCAGCGTT
>JADGHI010000573.1 GCA_019689515.1 Acetobacteraceae bacterium
CCGCCGATCCCCGCGACGATCTCGTCCATGCCGCCATTCGCGGCCTCCGTCACCACGTCGAGCAGCGAGTCCACATAGTAGCGGTCATCGCCCGCGCCGCCCGCCATCGAATCCGCATCCGCGCCGCCGTCGAGCGTGTCGTTGCCGGCGCCGCCCTGGAGCGTGTCGGCCCCGAGGCCGCCGAAGAGCATGTCGTCGTCGTCCCCGCCGAGGAGCTTGTCCGCGCCGCCCTCGCCATACAGCGTGTCGCGGCCGGCCAGGCCCTTCAGGACGTTGTTCCACTCGTTCCCGATCAGCGTGTTGTAGGACTCGTTGCCGGTGCCGTTCGCGGCGCCCGCGGCGCTCCGGAGCGTCAGCTTCTCGACGTTCGCCGCGAGCGTCAGGCCGACATCCGAGATGACGTGGTCGAGCCCCTCGCCCGGGTTCTCCACGATCACGTCGCCGCGGTTGGTGACGATGTAGGTGTCGTCGTTCAGCCCGCCCGCGAGCGTGTCGTTGCCCGCGCCGCCTTCGAGCAGGTCGTTGCCCGCGCCACCCCAGAGCTTGTCGTTGCCTGCACCGCCGTAGAGGACGTCCCAGCCGGCGTCACCGTAGAGCCGGTCGTCGCCGCCCATGCCCTGCAGCGTGTCGTTGCCGTCGCCGCCCCAGGCCCAGTCCAGCCCGGCACCGCCCACGACGCTGTCGTTTCCGGCCTCACCATAGAGCATGTTGAAGCCGTCGCCGCCCTTGAGCGTGTCGTTGCCCGCACCGCCCCACAGCCGGTCGTCGCCGCTGGCGCCGTCCAGCAGGTCGTTGCCGTCGCCCCCATAGAGGGTGTCGCCGCCGTGGTCGCCATACAGGGTGTCGTTGCCGCCGAGGCCGTAGAGCTCATCGGCGCCGCCACCGCCGCTGATGACGTTGTTCTCCGCGTTGCCGGTGCCCGTGAAGTCGCCCGCCCCCTTGTACTGGAGCACCTCGACATTCGCCGCCAGGGTGTAGGTCAGGAGCGAGGTCTCGACCGTGTCAACGCCACCGCCCGACCACTCGATCACCTGGTCGGACGCGTTGTCCACGATGAAGCGGTCGTTGCCCGCGCCGCCCCACATGGTGTCGGCGCCGGTGCCGCCGTCGAGCACGTCGTTGCCGTCGCCGCCGTCCATGCGGTCGCCGCCGTCGCCGCCGTTGAGCGTGTCGTTCCCCTCGCGCCCGTAGAGGCTGTCCGCGCCGGCGAGACCGTTGAGGACGTCGTTGCCCGCAAGGCCGTCCAGGTGGTCGTTCCAGTTGTTGCCGGTGATGACGTTGTCGAGGTTGTTGCCCTTGAGGGTGAACTCCTTGTGGTTCACGAGGGCCCGCGTGTAGAGCGCCTCGAGGTTGGGGCCGAGCGTGAAGTCCACGCCGATCGCCTCCACCACGTCGTAGCCCTCGTTGGCGAATTCGTTGATCGTCACGCCGGACGAGGCGACCTCGTACTTGTCGTTGCCGGTGCCGCCGGCCAGCGTGTCGTCGCTTCCGGAACCGTAGAGCGTGTCGTCGCCGGCGCCGCCGACGGCCAGGTCTGCACCCTCGTAGGCGGAGATGCTGTCGTTGCCGGCGCCGCCATACAGCGTGTCGTTGTGCTTGCCGCCGACGATCGTGTCGTTCAGGGAGGTGCCGAACACCTCCCAGGCGTAGTCGTCGCCGTAGCTCAGGCTGGGGGCGTAGAAGTACTGCTGCCCGACCGTCAGATTGTGCGTCTTCTTGGTGGCCATCGCCCTGCGCTCCCGCGTTCCGCTTGCTGGTGGGAGCGTTATGGGTCAGCAACGTTACAGCGCGATGTTGCAACCGCTTCGCGAAGGGTGGGACCGTTTCGCGGAGCCCGCGGACTGTTTCGCAGGGCGTTTCATTCGTTGCGCGGCGTCGCCCGTGCCTTTGCCGCCGCGACGAAGCGCGCGATCAGGGCGGAATCCTTGACGCCGCGCATGCGCTCGACGCCGGAGGATACGTCCACCCCCGGCGCGCCGCTCTCGCGGATCGCCCGCGCCACGTTCTCCGGCGTCAGTCCGCCGGCGAGCAGCCAGGGGCGCGGGACCGCGCGGCCGGCGGTGAGCGTCCAGTCGAAGGCCTCCGCGTTGCCGCCAGGAAGCGTCGCTGCCGGGGAAGGCTTGGCGTCGAGCAGGAAGCGGTCCACCACCGGCGCGTAGTCCGCCAGCGCCTCCAAGTCGTCCGCCTGCGCCACGCCGAGCGCCTTCATCACCGGCGTGCCGAAGCGTTCGCGGATCTCGGCGCAGCGCGCGGGCGACTCCGCCCCGTGCAGCTGGATCAGGTCGAGCCGGAGCGCCGTCAGCACCGCCGCGATCTGCGCGTCCGTCGGGTCCACGAACAGCCCGACCCGCAGCGGGGCCGCCGCCTGCGGCGCGCGCGCCGAGAGGGCCGCCGCCTGCGCCGGCACCACGGCCCGTGGGCTCGGAGGATAGAAGACGAACCCCACCGCATCGGCGCCCGCGGCCACCGCCGCGTCCATCGCCGCCGCGTCGTTGACGCCGCAGATCTTGACGAAGACCGTCACGCGCCGAGCGCCTGCACGATTGCGCGCGCCGCCGCCGCCGGGTCCGCCGCGCCGGCGATCGGCCGGCCGACCACGATCCAGTCCGCGCCCGCGCGCACCGCCTCCTCCGGCGTCGCCACCCGCGCCTGGTCGCCCACGGCCGCGCCGGCGGGCCGCACGCCGGGCACCACGAGGAGCGGCGCGTCGCCATGCGCGTCGCGGATGCGCGCGGCCTCCTGCGGCGAGCACACCAGCCCGTCCGCCCCCGCCTCCAGCGCCAGCCGCGCCAGGCGCAGCACCTGCTGCACCGGGCCGCCGGCCACACCCGTCGCGGCCAGCGCCGCGGCGTCGAGGCTCGTCAGCACCGTCACTGCGAGGATCGCCGGCCGGTCCGCGCCCGCCCCGCGCTCGGCCGCCTCGCGCGCCGC
>JADGHI010000574.1 GCA_019689515.1 Acetobacteraceae bacterium
GTATTACAGGATCGGGTCAGCCCGATGAAGCGCCCGCGCCGCTGCCGGACGCGGCCGCTACGGCCTCCGGCCGCCGCCCCACCAGGCGCTCATACACCTCAGGGTCGGTGGCGCCTTCGGTGCCGAACAGCAGCACCCGGCTGTCCGGCTGGAGGTCCAGCGCCGTGCGCGCGATCGGCTCGCGCGCCGCGAGCAGCAGCGCGGCTAGGCCGGCGACCGCGCTCTCCCCCGCCACGACCGGCGGCGTGCGCGCGGCGAGCGCCTTCATGCACGCGACCGCCGCCTCGTCCGGCACCGCCATGAAGGCATAGGCGCCGCGCTCCAGCTCCTGCCAGGCGAGCAGCGAAGGCTCGCCGCAGGCGAGGCCCGCCATCAGCGTGTCGAGGTCGCCGTGAACCGCCACGGGCTCCCCCGCCTCCCCGCTTTCGAGCAGGCAGGCGGCCTTTTCCGGCTCAACCACCACCACCTTCACCTTGTCGCCGAACCGCGCCCGCATCTGCGCCGAGACCGCGGCCGCCACGCCGCCCACCCCGCCCTGCACGAAGACATGCGTCGGCACCGCAGGCGCGAGCTGCTCCGCCGCCTCGTCGGCCATCAGGCGGTAGCCCTGCATGACGTCGCGCGGCACCTCGGTGTAGCCGGCATAGGAGGTGTCGGAGACGACGAACCACCCCTCGCGCTCCGCGGTCCGCTGCGCCTCCCGCACCGAGTCGTCGTAGGTGCCCTTCACCTCGCGCACCTCGGCGCCGTAGCGCGCGATCGCGTCCCGCCGCCCCTGGCTCACATGCTCGTGCACGAAGATCACGCAGCGGCAGCCGAAGCGCTGCGCGCCCCAGGCGACGGAGCGGCCATGGTTGCCGTCCGTCGCGCAGGTGACGGTGATGCGGCCGGTCGCCTCCTTGTACTTCCCCTCGGCGAGCTCGGCCGAGGTCGCCGCGCTGGCGACACCGCGCTTCGCCAGCTCCGCGACCAGCAGCCGCGCCACCGCATAGGCGCCGCCCAGCGCCTTGAAAGAGCCGAGGCCGAAGCGCCCCGCCTCGTCCTTGTAGCGGACGGTCCCGACCCGCGCCGCCTGTGCAGCGTCGGGGAGGTCGAGGAGCGGCGTTGGCGCGTAGCCGGACCAGGAGGCGATCTCCTCCTTCGCCCGACGGAAGCCCGATTCCGGCAGCACGACGGTGCCCGGCGTGCCGTGCCGGCGATTGACCAGGAAGCGGAACGGAAGGGCGGGAATCATGGCCGGCACCTTGGCGCAGGCCCCGCGACACGGCAACCTCCGCCGCCTGGGATGAGAGGAGGCGGCGATGCGCGTCACGATCCTCGGCGGCAACGGGTTCCTCGGCCGCAAGCTGGCCGCCCGCCTGGCCCGCGACGGGGCCCTGGGTGGCCGGCGGATCGAGCAGCTCACGCTGTTCGATCTCGTGGAACCGGCGCCGCTTCCCCAAGCGCCCTTCCCGGTGCGCCGGATCGCCGGCGACGTCGCCGACCCGGCCGCGGTCGCCGGCGCCATCCCGCCCGGCACGGATGTGGTCTTCCACCTCGCCGCGGTGGTGAGCGCGCAGGCCGAGGCGGACTACGACCTCGGCCTGCGGGTGAACCTCCACGGCACCCTCGCCGTGCTGCAGGCCTGCCGCGCGCTGGGGACCCGGCCGCGCGTGGTGTTCACCTCCTCCGTCGCCTCCTTCAGCGGCGGCCAGGATGCGGTGGTGCCGGACGAGGGCCGCCAGCTGCCGACCAATTCCTACGGCGCGCAGAAGGCGATCGGCGAGCTGCTGCTGCAGGACGCCTCGCGCCGCGGCTTCCTCGACGCGGTGAACATCCGCTTGCCGACTGTGATGGTGCGGCCGGGGCGGCCGAACAAGGCGGCCTCCTCCTTCGTCTCCGCCATCATTCGCGAGCCGCTGCTCGGCCTCACAACCGAATGCCCGGTCTCGGAGGCGTTCGCCGTCTGGATCTGCTCGCCGCGCAGCGCGGTCGAATGGTTCCTCCACGCCGCGACCATGGACACGGCGCCGCTCAAGCTCGACCGCGGCATCAACCCGCCGGGGCGCAGCGCGACGGTGGCGCGGATGCTCAACGCGCTGGAGAGCGTCGCCGGGCCGGAAGCCCGCGCCCGCGTGCGCTTCGTGCCGGACCCGGAGGTTTATGCGATCGTCGAGGGCTGGCCCGCTGCCTTCGAGGCGGACCGCGCCCGCCTGCTCGGCTTCCCGGAGCAGGAACCGCTCGAGGATCTGGTCCGCGCCTTCATCGCGGAGGATCTGGAGACGACGCGGCGCGAGCGGGGCCTCTAGGCCCTGATCCACGCTGACGGACGCGCCGACCACAATGTCGGCCATCGTTGGCCGTGCGCCTCACGCCTCCGGGCGTTCAGCCCTGCGGTGATCGCGCTCCGGAGCGGTTGCCGAGCTGGCTGAACCGACAGGGATTCCGCGATACGGGTCGGGTCCGATCCATGTGTGGACGGCCCCTCCGAGGCGCGGAGTTGGGCGCGGATGACGAGGTCTGGATGCGGTCATGTGTCCGGCCTGCTGGCGCGACCGCCTTGCGTAATGTTCGCTTTGCGCAAGAATGTGCGGATGACGCCAAAGCGCTTCACTCCCTCCGCCGCCGTGGCACGCCGCGACAACCTGCTCGTCGCGGCGATCGCCGGCCTCGGCATCACCGCGGTCACCTGGTCCGAGGGGTTCGAGGAGTGGACCAGCATCGCCCTGGCCGGCGTGGCGACGGCGGTGCTGTCCTTCGGCGTCTATGCGCTGCTGTGCCGCCTCGCCGGCTGGGCCACCCTGGAATTCGATGAAGCGGCGCTGGCCATCGAGCACAAGGGTCAGCGCATCCGCCTGCCCTGGCCCGAGGTGACGCATGCCCGCTTCGGCGCGCTGGTGTTGGACCACATGCTGATCGGGCGCCGCGACGGCCGCCCGATGCGCGTGT
>JADGHI010000575.1 GCA_019689515.1 Acetobacteraceae bacterium
GCCGCAAAGGGGGAGCCACCAGCCGCACCCCACCTTCCCCGCCCTGGGCGGCAGCTTCCGCCACGGCCGCTAGGGCCGCGCGCACCCTCGCATTCGCCGCCACGCCGCCGGCGACGACCAGGGCCCGCGCCTCGGGCAGCATCTCCAGCGCGTGCGCCGCGCGGTCGGCCAGCACCTCGGCCACCGCGGCCTGAAAGGATGCGGCGAGGTCGGCCCTCCCCTGCTCCTCCGCCGCCGCCCCCTTGGCGACGAGCTGCGCCACCGCGGTCTTGAGCCCGCTGAAGGAGAAATCGCAGCCCGGACGGCCGAGCAGCGGCCGCGGCAGGGCGAAGCGCGCGGGATCGCCCTGCGCGGCGAGGCGCTCCAGATGCGGGCCACCGGGCCAGGGCAGGCCGAGCAGCTTCGCCACCTTGTCGAAAGCCTCGCCCGCTGCGTCGTCGAGCGTGGTGCCGAGGCGGCGGTACTGCCCTACCCCCTCGACCGCGACGCACTGGCAGTGCCCGCCGGAGACGAGAAGCAGCAAATAGGGAAATTCCGGCGCCCCGCTCTCTATCAGGCCGGGCAGCCGGGCGGTTAGGGCATGTGCCTCCAGGTGGTTGACCGCGACGAAGGGCAGGCCCCGGGCGAGCGCGATCCCCTTGCCGAAGCTGGCCCCCACGATCAGCCCGCCGATCAGCCCGGGGCCGGAGGTCGCCGCCACCGCCGCGAGGTCGCCGGGCGTGAGGCCGGCGCGATCCAGCACGGTGCGGGCGAGGCGCGGCAAGTGGCGGAGATGCGCCCGCGCGGCGATCTCCGGCACCACGCCGCCGAAGCGGGCGTGCTCCTGCTCCTGGCTCAGCACCGCCTCGGCCAGGATCGTGCCGTCGCCGGCCAGGACCGCGGCGGCAGTCTCGTCGCAACTCGATTCGAGGCCCAGCACAATGTCGCGCGCCGCCGCCGTCATCCTCGCCTTCCATCCGTACCGGGCCGGCATCGCTACGCCTGCGGGGTGCCCGCCACCTTCCGTTCGCCCCGGCGCGGCTCTAATAGGCCCCACCATGTCGGCCGGCCATCCACCCCCCGTGCGCGGGCGACAGCCCGATCCCTCGCAGGATGTCCCGGCAGTGCCGCGCCGCGCCGCGCCTCCGGCGGTGCGTCCGCATGGCCGCAGCCTGCCGCTCCGCGTCGGCACGCGGGGATCGCCGCTGGCGCTGTGGCAGACGCGGTACTTCCTCAGCCTGGTCAGCGGCTTCTGTCCGGTGCTGCGCGCGGCGCAGGCCTTCGAGGAGCACGCGATCACCACCTCCGGCGACCGCGTCCAGGACCGGCGGCTGGCCGATCTGGGCGGCAAGGGCCTGTTCGCCAAGGAGATCCACGAGGCGCTGCTCGACGGCCGGATCGACTTCGCCGTGCACAGCCTGAAGGATCTCGAGACCGAACTGCCCCCCGGCATCGTCCTGGCCTGCACGCTGAAGCGCGAGGACGCGCGGGACGCGCTGATTCTTGGCCCCGGCTGCGGCGCCGTGCCCGATCCCGCCGATCCCTGGGGCGCAATCCCCGCGGGGGCGGTGGTCGGCACCGCCTCGGTCCGTCGCCAGGCGCAGATCCTGCACGCGCGGCCGGACCTGAAGGTGGCGGTGATTCGCGGCAACGTGCAGACCCGGCTCGCCAAGGTCCGCGAGGAGGGCACCTACGCCGCCACGCTGCTCGCGCTGGCCGGGCTGCGCCGGCTCGGGCTCGAATCCGAGGCGGCGCTGGTGCTCGACGCGGACGCGATGGTGCCGGCGGCCGGCCAGGGCATCGTCGGCATCACGGTGCGCGCCGACGACACCGAGCTGCACGAGCTGCTCGCGGCGATCGAGGATCCCGAGGCGCGCGCGGTCTCGACCGCGGAGCGCGCACTGCTCGGCGCGCTCGACGGCTCCTGCCGCACGCCGATCGGCGGGCATGCGCGGCTGCTGCCGGACGGGCGGCTGCACCTGACGGGGCTGGTGGCGCGGCCGGACGGCAGCTTCCTGCTCAAGCGGAGCCTGACGGGAGCGGTGGCCGACGCAGAGCGGATCGGGCGGACGCTCGGCGAGAGCCTGCGGGCCGACTCGCCCGCGGACATCTTCGCATGACGGCGCGCCGCGCGCCCGCCGCCGACGCCGCAGCGCCCGACGCGCCTGCCACCGCCTCGCCGCCCCAGCCTCCGCCGGATGGGGCGGTGCTGATCACCCGGCCGGAACCCGGTGCGGAGGAGACGGCCGCGCGCGTGGCCGCGCTGGGCTGGCGGCCGGTGATCGCGCCGGCGCTCGGGCGCACGCCGCGGCCGCAGGCGGCCCTGCGCGCGTTCGACGGGCGCGCGGCGGCCCGGGTCCAGGCACTGTTGCTCACCAGCCGCGCCGCCGCGCGTGCGCTGACGCCGCCCACACCCGAGGCGCCGCCGGTCTTCGCCGTGGGCCCGGGGACGGCGGCGGAGGCGCGCGCCAGGGGATTCCCGGAGGTCTTGGCGGCCGATGGCTTCGCGACCTCGCTCGCTGCCCTGGTCGCCGAGCGGCTCGACCCCGCCGCGGGGCCGCTGCTGCTTGCGGTCGGCGAAGGCTATGGCCAGGACCTCGCCGATGCGCTCCGGGCACGGGGCTTTCGCGTGCTGCGGCGCGTGGTGTATGCCGCGGCCCCGGCAACCACGCTGCCGGAGCCGGCCCAGGCCGCGCTGCGCGCGGACGAGGTCGGCACGGCCCTGTTCTTTTCGCCCCGCTCGGTCGGCGCGGCCATGGTGCAGTTGCGCCGCGCCGGCCTGGCGGGAAAGGTTGCGCGGATTGATGCGTTGGCGATCAGCCCCAGGGTGGCGCGCGCGCTGAGCGCGACCGCTCCGCCCTGCGGCTGGCGCAGCATCCGCGTCGCCGCGCGGCCGGATCAGGAGGCGATGCTGGCGCTGCTCGGCCCGCGTGACGGCGCCGTGGC
>JADGHI010000576.1 GCA_019689515.1 Acetobacteraceae bacterium
CTGAAGCGCGCGCTCGGCTGAGGCGCCCGCCGGCCGGCGGGCCGGCGGGCGCCATCGGCTTGCCACGATCGGCAGTGAGCTTGCGACTGGCGCACGCTTGGCGCGTTGCGCACTCGCGGGTGCGCCTGCCCGCGTGCGCCTGCATCACAGCCCTCGCGCGGGAAGCCGAGCCAGCCATGCGCCGATCCCGATCCGCCGCCGCCTCGCTCGTCGCCGCCCTTGCGCTCGGCGGCTGCGTCTATGCCTACCCGGTGCCAGTGGTGGATCCGGCCGCGCAGGCCGTGGGTGCCGGCGCCGCGATCGGCGCCGGGGCGGGCGCGCTGATCGGCGCGCCGAGCAACAATGCGGACGAAGGTGCCGCGATCGGTGCGCTGGTCGGCGCGCTCGGCGGCTATGCCATTGAACGCGAGCGGCAACGCCGCTGGGAAGAGGCGCTGGGCTGGCACTACTACGGCGCGCCGCCGCCGCCGCGCTACGGCTGGTGGTGACGCCCTGGCCCAGCCGGTCGGGCTGTCCCGATCAGGCTACGGCTGCGGTCGGCGCCTGCTTCGGCGCGGCCGCCCCCGGCGCCTCGTTGCAATCCCGCACCATCTCGGGGATCAGCAGCAGGTCGGCCAGCGCCCAGGCGCCCGTCGCGGCGAAACCGAGGAGGCCAAGGCCGCTCTGCGCCAGCGCGAGAGAGACCAGCGTGATCGCAGCCATCGCGGCCGCGCTCACCCGGTGCCCGAGATAGAGCCGGTGCAACCCGAACAGCCCGCAGCCGAACCACAACAGATAGGCAAGACCCATCGAGCGCGGTCGCCCTTCCCCCAGGGCGAGACGCCCCAGAACCGGCCCGAACAGGCCGGTCCCCTTTTGAACCGCCATCGGAAGAAACCCCCCTTGTCCCCCGAATCAACTTAAAGTTGCACCGTTTCGGCACGGCTGTAAAGCATTTCGTCGCCGGGCTAGACAAGCCTCCATCCGGCTTCCCCGTTCACGCCAAGAGGAGCATGCCGCCTTGCCAGCACCGATCGAGTTCTACACCTGGAACACACCGAACGGGCGCAAGATCAGCGTCGCGCTCGAGGAGATGGGGCTGCCCTACCGGGTGCGGCCGGTGAACATCGGCAAGGGCGAGCAGTTCGCGCCGGAATTCCTGGCCATCTCGCCCAACAACAAGATCCCCGCGATCGTCGATCCCGAGGGGCCGGACGGGAAGCCGATCAGCGTCTTCGAATCCGGCGCGATCCTGCTCTACCTGGGCGAGAAGACGGGCCGCTTCCTGCCGCGTCCGCTGCGTGAGCGCGTGCCGGTGCTGGAATGGCTGATGTGGCAGATGGGCGGCTTCGGGCCGATGCCGGGCCAGGTCCACCATTTCCTCGAAGTGAAGGACGAGAACGACCGGCGCTACGGCCTCGCGCGCTACGACAAGGAGACGCGGCGGCTGTACGGCGTGCTCGACCGGCGGCTGGCGGGGCGCGAGTTCGTCGCGACCGAGGGTGAGCCGAGCGTAGCCGATTTCGCGATCCTCGGCTGGGCCTGGCGCCATCCGCGCCACAAGGTGGACCTTGCCCAGTACCCGAACGTGAAGGCCTGGTACGAGCGGATGATGGCCCGGCCGGCCACGGCGCGAGGCTTCGAGGTGGCGCTCTCCTGAACCGACGCATCCGCGGGGGTGCAGGATCCTTTTGCGACACGGCCCATGCCGTGCCGCGGGTGTTTGACGCCCCCCGGCGCGGCGGGTATGACCAACCGCGCATACGCCGTGAGACTGAGCCACGCTTGCGGAGGGGTGGCCGAGTGGCTGAAGGCGGCGGTTTGCTAAACCGTTATAGGGGCTTAAACCCCTATCGTGGGTTCGAATCCCATCCCCTCCGCCATTTCAATGGCTTAGTGGCCGGACGGCGACGGTTTCTTGATCCCGGTCCCCAGTCCCGGCTGGTGCGGTGATCCCGGGTTTGATCCCGGGTGCTGCGTCAGTCCACAGCCCGCCGGCTGCGTCTTGAGGGCGCGGATCGCCCGGCCCGCCCAATGGGCGGCGCCGCGCGCCGCGTGCTCGTCCGCGATCTGCGCCGCCTGCTCGAGCGCCTCGTCGCGCGCCTGGTCGAGCAGCGCCTTCAACACCATCGGGTCCATCGTATCACTCCGCCTCAGCCCGGCGCCTGCCGCAGCCAGGCGACGTATATCTCGGTGGTCTTGACCGAAGCATGACCCAGGTGGCGCGAGACGTCGAAGATCGGCATGCCGCGCTGCAGCGCCCGGATGCCCCAGGTGTGGCGGAGGTCGTGGCAGCGGAAGGGGCGGAAGGCGGCCGGGCCACACCGACGAAACCCGGGCCCGCCTTCCGCCCGAGCCGCCTGCAGCGGTTCCCCCCGCCTGACCCCTGCGCGGAACAGCGAGGCGACGTTGCGGTAGCGGTCGGGGCCGTTCTTCCCTTCCGCGTGCCAAAAGACATAGGTCAGTCGCGGGTGCCGGGGAAGGGCGCGCAGCATCGCCACGGTGCGCGGCGAGAGCTGGATGACCCGCGGGTTGCGCGTCTTGGTCCGCGCGAAGGTGACGGTGCTGGCGGCCAGGTCCACCTCCCGCCACTCGAGGCTCGCCGCCTCCTCCTGCCGGCAGCCGGTGCGGGCGAGGAAGCGGATCAGCGCGCCGAAGGAGGGCGTGCAGAGGCGCAGCACCAGGGCGAGGTCGCGCAGCCGCACGGGACGGATCGCCTCGCGCAGCTCCTTGATCTCCTCGAGCTCGGCGAGCGCCGGGTTCTCCCCGCTCACCCAGCCGGCGCGCTTGGCCGCGCGCCAGACCAGGCTCACCGCCGTCAGGTCGCGCCGCACGGTGGCGGGCGTCACCCCATCCTCGAGCCGCTCGGTCACGTAGTCGTTGAGCACGGCCTGGGTGATCTCGGCGAGCGGCCGGCCCTTCAGGTGCCCCTCGACCTGGGCG
>JADGHI010000577.1 GCA_019689515.1 Acetobacteraceae bacterium
CGGGGGGGGCCCGGGGGGGGGGGGGGGGGGGGGGGGGGGGGGGGCGCCCCCGGCGCCGGCGTCGCGCCGCCGGTGCTGCTGGAGGCGACCCACCTCGCCGCGCTGGAGGTGGTGCGCCTGGAGGATCTGCGCGCCTACGCGCTCGACGCCGTCTAAGGGCCTGTTGGCGCGGGGATCGGAAGCCCATCCGAGCGCGATGATGGGCACGACGCCCCGATCGACTGTCTGTGCTGCGGCGCCGGCCTCGCCATGAGCGAACGGCAGGGCATCGAGATCGATTATTGTCCGCAGTGCCGCGGTGTCTGGCTCGGCCTCGGCGAATTGGACAAGATCACCGCGCGCCGAAGCGGCGCAGGCGCCTGCGTTACCGAGTCAGCCCGCGCCGGGCTCGCCGGCAGGCGGGTGGGCGCAGCCCCGGGGCCCCGCCGCAGCAACCCAGGGGCGGGCGCCATTACGACAATGATCACCGACGTAGGGACGACCGCCGCGAGGGCTATGGTTACGGGCACCAGCACGGCAGGAAGCGGCGGAAGTCATGGCTCAAGGAACTCTTCGACTGAGCCTGTCGGCCCTTGGGTTCTGCGGCCCGAACTCGGCGCCCTGCGCCGCCCGCCCTTCTCATTGCGCAAAGTCCTGACGGAGCCTGACTCTGGTCCTGAGGGCCGCTCCCGGGCGGAACGGGCGGGGGCCGCCCGCCGCCGCCCCGCGCTGTCGTCCCGGTCGCGCAACCGTGGCATGCGGACAATACGCGACGGACTTGTTGCGGACGAGGGCCTGTTCGCCTTGATCCCGCCACGGCCCTGCGCGATGTAGAGGAGCATGGCGCGACCGGTGGTCGGAATCTCATGCTGCGTGAAGGGATTCGGCGTTTTCAACACGCCCAACCACGCGGCCTCTGACAGCTATGTGCGGGTCGTCCTCGGCCCGGTTGGCGGACTGCCGGTCCTGCTGCCCGCCGCGGGAGAGTGCCTGGCCGAGGAATTGCTGCCGCGGCTCGACGGCCTCATTCTGACCGGCAGCCGCTCCAATGTCTGCCCCCAGCACTACGACGGCCCCCCGCATGCCGAGGGCACGCCGGAGGACCACGCGCGTGACGCGACCACCCTGCCGCTGATCCGCGCCGCGATTGCGGCTGGCGTCCCGTTGCTGGCGATCTGCCGCGGCATGCAGGAGCTGAACGTCGCGCTCGGCGGCACGCTGGATCAGCGCATCCAGGACCTTCCGGGCCGCCTTGACCACTCCACCCCGGCCGACCAGCCCCACGCGCCGGTGCGCACGGCCAAGGCGCATCTCGTGCGGGTGGACCGCACCGGCTTCCTTGCCTCGCTGCTGCCGCCGGGCTGGGACACCGGCCCGCACGGCGCCGCGATCGCCGTGAACTCCCTGCACAACCAAGGCGTCGCGCGGATCGCGCCGCGCCTCGTCGCCGAGGCCTGGGCGCCGGACGGGACCATCGAGGCGGTGCGGGTGAGTGGCGCGCGCGGCTTCGCGCTGGGCGTGCAATGGCATCCAGAATACGATTGGGAGCAGGACCGCAACAGCCGGGCAATCTTCGAAGCCTTCGGCCGTGCCGTGGCCGACGCAGCGGCAGGGC
This sequence comes from Acetobacteraceae bacterium, assembly GCA_019689515.1. GTDB lineage: Bacteria > Pseudomonadota > Alphaproteobacteria > Acetobacterales > Acetobacteraceae > Caldovatus. The sequence continues at coordinate 1,595 of JADGHI010000577.1, forward strand.
GGAGGGCGGAGGCCAGTTCCTACATGCCACGGGCGGCGGAATAAACCGCGGAGCGGCCGAACGGCCGGCTGGCCGGCGGTCAGCGTCGGCGGGCCAGGACCGGCGGACCGCGCCACGTCTTGGGTCGCGGGTTCCACGGTTGTTCACCCCGGGCGGAACAGTCACGCCTCCGAGAAATCCAGGGGGCAGGCGGAAACTCGCGCAAAAGTGGGCAAATTCCCTTTTGCGTCCCTGTGGATAAAGCGCTATGGTGTCGCCGTCGGCTGAATTTGGCCGACGGTCGAGCTCCGGTGTCCCCTGCCGGCTCGCCCGACCTTTCCGATCGGAAAACAACAACCACGGCGCCCGGACACCCCCCTGTCCGGGCGCTTTTTTTGGCCCGCGACGGCGAATCGCGAGCGAATCGATCCGACCAGGAGGGTGCCGCTTCGCGGCGCGGGGCGCAAGGGCGCAACCATCCGTCCGATGCACGCGACGCGTGCCCTTGCTGTCCGGCACGCCGCGGTTATCGTCCGCGGCCGGCGCTTCCGCCCTTCGCCCCCCCTCGCTCCAACGCTTCCAACCCAGCAAGCCGCAGGCGACCTCCCCGAATGTCCGATTACGTCATCGCCCCGCCGGTGATCCCGGCTGTGCCCGTCCAGGGCTCCTCGCAGATGTTCCCGGTGCGCCGGATCTTCTGCGTCGGCCGCAACTACGCCGAGCACGCGATCGAGATGGGCTCCGACCCGACGCGCGAGCCGCCCTTCTACTTCACCAAGCCGGCCGACGCGGTGCTGATCAACGGCGCCGACATGCCCTACCCGCCGATGAGCAAGGACCTGCACCACGAGATGGAGCTCGTCGTCGCCATCGGCACCGGAGGGAGCGACATCGCCGAGGCGGACGCGCTGAAGCACGTCTGGGGCTACTGCGCCGGCCTCGACATGACGCGGCGCGACCTGCAGAACGAGGCGAAGAAGACCGGCCGCCCGTGGGACATGGGCAAGGGCTTCGATTTCTCCGCCCCGATGGGCGCGCTGCGCCGCGCCGGGGACGGCTTCGATCCCTCGCGGGGAAGGATCGAGCTAAAGGTGAACGGCACGGTCCGGCAGACCTCCGACCTGTCCAGGATGATCTGGAGCGTGCCGGAGATCATCGCCAACCTCTCGCGCCTGGTGCGCCTGGCGCCGGGCGACCTGATCATGACCGGCACGCCGGAGGGCGTCGCCGCCGTGCAGCGGGGCGACCTGCTGGAGGGCTTCGTGGAGGGCGTCGGCGAGGTGCGCTGCCGCATCGTCTGAGCGGCGGGCGGGCCGGCCGGCCAAGGGGGGCAGGATGGCGAGGAAG
>JADGHI010000578.1 GCA_019689515.1 Acetobacteraceae bacterium
CGGCAGGGCGGCGCGAGTCACTTGATCCGCTTCCTCCCCATGTACACGTAGTCGCCCATGTCCTTGCGGTAGCTGTGCCGATAGAAGCGCCAATGGCCCGCGTCACGGACGCCGTAGGTGCTTGCGCTGATGACGGTGCGCCACACTCCCGCATCCTTCCCCCAGCGGTAGTCGTCGGGTCCCAGGATGTACTTGGTCCTGACCCCCGAATTGCGGAACACGGACTTGATGGCCTGCTTCTGGGCGCTCGGCATCGTGCCCAGGTCGGTTAGGCTTGCCTGCTGGGATGCCGCGTTCGCATGGCAGACGATCACCGTGCCGTCGGGCGCGCTGTGACCGATGCCGAAGCTGCACCCGTCCATGGTCGGCGTCAGCATGATGCGCGGCCCGTTGGTCCCCGACAGGATGGAGAACTGCACCGAGTCCTGCGCATAGCCGCACCAGAAGACGTCCAGGTCCTCCAGGTGATGTTGGCTGCCCGCCATGCCGTAGTGACCGCGCTGCGACACCACCTGGGCAGGAACCGGCACATTGCGCTCGTCATGCGCGGTCCAGCCGGTGACGGCGAGATCATAGACGGAAACCGGACGCGGCTTGCCGTAGGTCGCGTTGACCAGGCTGTCGTCGACGATGAAGAACATGTCGGGATTGAAGGGCATCGTCCGTCCTCTCCGACCAGAACCCGATAGGAGTGCTCGAGGCCCCTCGCCGTAGGCAGGCCTGCGGGGGGATGGGCCGCTTCGGATCCGGCCAATCGTGCCGAGATCGAACCGATGTAAGCATGAATCCAGGCGGAGCGGGAAGCGCCGTGCTCGCCCGCCCTGCGCGACATGGCCCCTTTCGCCGACGCCTTGCGGCGCGGAGTGGCTCGCCCGCCGCGTCAGCCCTGGTCGGCGATCCTTATGCACCGCGCCATGCGCCCCGGCACCGGACGGCGCGGCACCGGAACCGCAGCGAGGCACGCCTCCTCCGCCTCCGCGCAGCGCGGCGCGAAGGCGCAGCCCTCCGGCAGCCGCTCCAGCGAGGGCGGCGCGCCGGGAATGGTGGTCAGCCGCGTGCCGCGCAGCCCGGCATGCACGGTCGCACCCAGCAGGCCCTTCGCGTAGGGGTGCAGCGGCGCGGCCATCAGCGCCCCGACCGGCCCCTCCTCCACCACCCGCCCGGCATACATCACCGCCACGCGGTCGGCGATCTCGCCGGCGACGCCGAGGTCGTGCGTGACGAAGATCACGCCCATCCCCAGTTCCTCCTGCAGCCGGCGCAGCAGCAGCAGGATCTGGATCTGCACCGTGGCGTCGAGCGCCGTCGTCGGCTCGTCCGCCAGCAGCAGCCGCGGCCGGCAGGCGAGCGCCACCGCGATCATCGCCCGCTGCCGCAGCCCGCCCGAAAGCTCGTGCGGATAGGCCGAGAGCCGGCGCTTCGCGGAGGGGATCTGCACCAGCTCCAGCAATTCGAGCGCGCGCGCCTCGGCGGCCGCGCGGCCCACGCCCTCGTGGCGCTGCACCGTCTCGGCGATCTGCCGGCCGATGGTGAAGACCGGGTCGAGCGCCGTCATCGGCTCCTGGAAGATCATCGAGACCACGCCGCCGCGGAAATCGGCGAGCTGGCGCTCGTTCATCGCCATCACGTCCTGGCCCGCGACCTCGATGCTGCCGCCGACCCGCGCGGTGCGCGGCAGCAGGCGCATCAGCGCGCGCAGGCTGACGGACTTGCCGGAGCCGGACTCGCCCAGGATGCACAGCACCTCGCCGGCGGCGAGATCGAGATCCACCCCGTTCACCGCGTACACGGTCGCATCGCGGGAGACGAAGCGCACCGTGAGGTCGCGCACCCGCACCAGCGGCGTGCCGTTCGCCGCCGGCGCCCGCTCCGCTTCCATCACCGCCACGCCGCTCATGCCGCGAGCCTCCCCGCCTGCGAATGGCCACTGCCCGGCAGCGCCATGTGGCACGCCGCCTCGTGCCCGCCGCCGAGATCCGCCGCGGCCGGCGCTCGCTCCGCGCAGACTGCCTCGGCGAAGGGGCAGCGCGTGCGGAATCGGCAGCCGGAGGGCGGGTTCACCGGGTTCGGCGGATCGCCGGTCAGCGGTGGCTCGGTACGCCGCCGCGCCGGGTCCATCGAGGGGCGCGAGGCGAGCAGCGCGCGGCTGTAGGGATGCGCCGGCCGCTCGTAGATGGCCTCGACCGGCCCCTGCTCCACCACCTCGCCGAGATACATCACCAGCACGCGGTCGGAGACGTACTGGACCACGTTCAGGTCGTGGCTGATGAAGGCATAGGTCAGCCCGAAGCGTTCCTTGAGATCCATCAGCAGGTTCAGCACCTGCGCCTCGACGCTCTTGTCGAGTGCCGAGACCGGCTCATCCAGGATGACCAGCCGCGGATGCAGCGCCAGGGCGCGCGCGATGTTCACCCGCTGCCGCTGGCCGCCCGAAAGCTCATGCGGGTAGCGCCGCGCGAACTGCGCCGGCTCCAGGCCCACGGCGGCCAGCAGCTCATGCGCACGCTCGCGCGCCTCCTGCGCGCTGACACCGTGCACGCGGGGGGCGAAGGCGATGGTGTCCTCGATGGGAAGGCGCGGGTTGAGCGAGGCGTAGCTGTCCTGGAACACCATCTGGACCTGCCGGCGATACTCCTTGAGCGGCAGTCCGCCCACGCCCGTCTCGCCGACCGCCACCCCGTCGAAGGTCATCGTGCCCGCATCCGGGTCAAGCAGCCGCACCAGGAGGCGCGCGGTGGTGGACTTGCCGCAGCCGGACTCGCCGACGATGCCGAGCGTCTCTCCCTTGCGTACCGCGAAGGAGACGCCATCCACCGCCCGCACCGTGCCGACTGTATTGCCGAACAGGCCACCACGGATCGGGAAGTGCTTCCGGAGGCCGGATACCAGAAGCAGGGGTTGGGCGGGGCCGCCGAGGTC
>JADGHI010000579.1 GCA_019689515.1 Acetobacteraceae bacterium
CGGGAGGGCTGGTCGCTGCCGTCGCGGCACTGTGGGCCGTGCGCGGCCTGCCCTTCGGCGGAGTGCTGCTCTGGGCCTCGCCGCTGCCGATCCTGCTCGCCGGGCTCGGCTTCGGGCTGTCGGCGGCGGCCGGGGCGCTCGCCGTGGCGACGGCGGCGATCGCGCTCGCCGCGGGGACCCTGCCGCTCCTCCTCTTCCTCGTCGGCTTCGGCCTGCCCGCGCTGCTCCTGCTCGGCTTCGGCCTGCGCGGCGGGCGGCTGCGCCCCTCCCTGCCCTTCGCCCTGCTCGGCCTCTGGCCGGCGGGGGTCACGCTGGCCCTGAGCCTCGCCCTTGCGGACGAGCCCGGCGGGCTGGACGGGGCGATGCGGCGGACGCTCCAGTACTCCTTCGCGCATAGCGGGATCGCCGTGCCGGAGGAGGCGATCGCCGTGGCCGCGCGGGTCAAGCCGGGGATGCTCGGCCTCGTCTTCGCCGTGGCCATGGCGACCAATGCCGCCCTCGCGCAGTGGCTGCTCGCCCGCTCCGGCCTGGCCCTCGCCCCGACCCCGCGCTGGAGCGTAGAGGCGCGGCTGCCGGGCTGGTATCCCGCGCTGCCGGCGCTCGCCCTGCTGTGGTGGGCGGCGGTGGATCCCGAGGGGCTCGGCCTCGGGATCGGGCTGGCGCTGCTGGCACCGGTGTTCCTCCAGGGGCTGGCGGCGATCCACGCGGCCCTGCCCCTGGGCCGGCCGGGCCGGCGGGCGATGCTCGGCGCCCTCTACGCAGCGATCCTGTTTCCCATGACCTCGACCCTGGCCGTGCTGTCCGTCACGGTCTTCGGTCTCATCTCTCAATGGTGGCGGCATCCCGGCGGCAGCGCCGCCGGCCCGTCGAACTCCGGAGGCACTCCGACATGATCGAAGTCATCCTGATGCAGCGCATCGAGAAGCTCGGCCAGATGGGCGACGTGGTGAAGGTGAAGCCGGGCTACGCCCGGAACTACCTGCTGCCTCAGGGCAAGGCGATCCGCGCCAGCAAGGAGAATCTCGAGCGCTTCGAGCGTGAGCGCGCCCAGCTCGAGGCCCAGAACCTCAAGCGCCGCGAGGAGGCGGAGCGCATCGCCGAGCGCGTCGCGGGCCTCAGCGTCGTGCTGATCCGCAATGCCGGCGAGAGCGGCAGCCTCTACGGCTCGGTCAGCGCGCGCGACATCGCCGAGGCGTGCAAGGAGGCGGGGCTCACCATCGACCGCCAGCAGGTGCAGCTCGACCACCCGATCAAGTCGCTCGGCCTGTGGAATGTCCGCGTGCAGCTCCATCCGGAGGTCACGATCACCGTGACGGTGAACGTCGCCCGCAGCGCCGAGGAGGCCGAGCGCCAGGCGCGCGGCGAGAGCGCCTCGGCCGAGGCTGCCGAGGAAGCGGTGAGCCTGGAGGACCAGCTCGCCGCGGAGCTCGCCGAGGAGGGCGGCGCGGAGCAGCCGCGCGCCTGACCAGCGGCGGAGGGAGGGTGACGACGCGGCATGGCGGCCCCCGATGGGTCGCCTGTCCGCATCGGACCCCTCCCCGGACAAGTCGCCACCGCGTGCAGAGATCGGAGCGCCGCCTTCCCTCGTCGTGCACCACGAACGGCGAGGGCCTGCGCGTCTCCACTGCGTGCCCCCCGGCATTGCGGCGGTCTCTCACCACCGATGAGCCGGGATTTCCGAGGCAGCCGGCCAGCCGGACAGGAGCGCGCTGCGTTTCGGTTGCCGATGACGGCGCATCCCTGCCCCGCCCCGTAGTGATGGATCAGGACATCCGCTCGGCGGTGCAGGGTCGAAGTCTTCTGACGAGCGGCTTCCGTCCCCCGGGTTCCCCCCGTGCGGAGCCCCCTGTGGGTGGTTGCCCGCACAGATGCGGGCCTTCCCTCCGATCATCGCCGCCTGCGCCCTGACTGGGACCTTCCCGAAGAGCCGGCCGGCGCGGCGGCGGTCCCGGCTGCGGCAGGCCGGGCACGAGGCCGGCGAACGGCTCCGGCCCGAATTCCGCCTGGCGCGCCGGGACGGGCTACGCGCGGCCAGGCCCGGCGGTAGATTTTCCGCCATGGTCACCATCCTCGCCTATTTCGGCGCCGCGCTCGCCGAGATCGCCGGATGCTTTGCGTTCTGGGCGTGGCTGCGGCTGGGCCACTCGGCCTGGTGGCTGGTCCCCGGCGGCGCGTCCCTGGCCCTGTTCGCCTATCTGCTCACCCTGGTGGAGAGCGATGCTGCCGGGCGCGCCTACGCTGCCTATGGCGGCGTCTACATCGTGGCCTCGATCCTTTGGCTCTGGGCCGCAGAGGGGCGACAGCCAGACCGGTGGGACCTGATCGGCGGCGGCGTCTGCCTCGCGGGTGCCGCCATCATCCTCTTGGGAGCCGCGCGGCCGACGACCTGAGCATGGCCGGCCGGTGCGCAACCAGGCTTTCGGGGCGCGCCCGCATGCCTGCCCGCCGCGCCGACGCCCTCCGCCGCGGCGATGCCCGGGATGCCATGAGACGAACGGGCCGCGCCCCGCCCATCGCGGCTGCGCAGCACCGCCACCGCACGCGCCTTTGATCGCGGCGGCGGTCCCCTTCCGCCACCCTCTCCTCGCCCGGCTGGACGACCAGCGTTCCGCTTCGCAACATTCCGTCGAGGAGAGACGGGCCATGCTGTTCCACGCGATCCTGAAGCGTCTGATCCGCCAGGGCACGCTCACCGTCCGCCTGCCGGACGGCGCGCTGCGCCGCTACCAGGGCGAGCGTCCGGGCCCCGCGGCGGGGATGGAGATCCGCACGCGCCGCGCGGTGCGGCGCCTCACCCTCAACCCGGCCCTCGCCTTCGGCGAGGCCTACATGGATGGCGAAATCGTCCCGCTCGACTGCTCGATCTACGAGCTGTGTCTTATAACCCTCACCCCGCCCCCCAGCCACGCCCGGAGGGT
>JADGHI010000580.1 GCA_019689515.1 Acetobacteraceae bacterium
CCGGCCGCGCCCCCCCCCCGCGCGGGGGGGGGCGCGCCGACGGGCGCGGCGGAGCTCACCGCCGGCGAGATCCGCGGCCTCGCCGAGCAGATCAGCGAATGCTGGAACGTGGATCCCGGCATGGTGGGGCTTGCCGAGATCGTGGTGGAGCTGAAGGTGCAGCTCGACGCGCAGGGCAATGTCCGCAACGTGCTTCCGGCGACCGCGATTCCCTCGGATCCGCGCGCGCGGTCGGTCTATGAATCGGCCCGCCGCGCGCTGCTCTCGCCGCAGTGCAACCCGTTGCGCGTGCCGCCGGGTAAGCTGCAGACCGTGATGGCCTCGACCTTCCGATTCAGCCCAAGGGGGCTCGTGCGATGACCGCTGATTTGAGATTCCCGTCCTTCCTGTCCCGCCGGCGCGTGCTCGGCGGCGCCGCCGTCCTCGCCGCGCCCGGCATCCTCGCCTGGCCGCTTTCCGCCGCGCGCGCGCAGCAGGCGGCAGCGCCGGGCGGTGGCGGCGGCGGTGCGGTGATCAACATCGAGACCGCGCGCACCAACCCGATTCCGATCGCCATCCCCGACATGGCCGGCACGACGCCGGACGGGCAGCGGATCGGGCGCGACATCGCCCGCGTCATCCAGAACAACCTGCGCAACAGTGGCCTGTTCCGGCCGATCGAGCGGCAGGCCTACATCCAGACGCCGGAGGCCGCCGCCGCGACGCCGCGCTTCCAGGACTGGCGCGTGATCGGCGCCCAGGCGCTGACCACCGGGCGCGTGGAGGCGGCGGGCGACCGCCTGCGCGTCGAGTTCCGGCTGTGGGACGTGCTGCCCGAGCAGCAGCTCCAGGGCACCGCCTTCACCGCGCCGATGCAGAACTGGCGGCGCATCGCGCACCTGATCTCCGACGTGATCTATGAGCGGCTGCTCGGCGAGAAGGGCTATTTCGACACGCGCGTCGTCTATGTCTCGGAGACCGGGCCGCGCGACCGGCGCACGCGCCGTCTCGCGATCATGGACCAGGACGGGGAGAACCACCGCTTCCTGACGAACGGCGCCTTTGCCGCGCTGACGCCGCGCTTCCACCCGAGCGCCGACCGCGTCGCCTTCATGTCCTACCAGGCGCGGGGCGAGCCGCGGGTGATGCTGCTCGACCTCGGCACCGGGCGGACGGAGCCGCTCGGGAGCTTCCCCGGCATGACGCTCTCGCCGCGCTTCTCGCCGGACGGGCGGAGCGTGGTGCTCTCCGCGGCGCGCGGCGGGGATGCGAACATCTACGTGGTGGACCTCGCCACGCGGCGGGAGCGGCAGCTCACCTCCGGCGGCGGGCTCGACGTCTCGCCCTGCTATTCGCCGGACGGGACGCAGATCGTGTTCAACTCCGACCGCGGCGGCGACCAGCAGCTCTACGTGATGGACGCGAACGGGGGGAATGTGCGGCGCATCTCCTTCGGGCGCGGGCGCTACGCGACGCCGGTCTGGTCGCCGCGCGGCGACCTGATCGCCTTCACCCGCTTCGGCGGCGGCAGCTTCGCGATCGGGGTGATGCGGCCGGACGGCTCGGGCGAGCGCATCCTCTCCGAGGGCTGGGCAATGGAGGGGCCGACCTTCGCGCCGAACGGCCGGGTGCTGATGTTCTACCGCGAGACGCCGGCGCGCGACGCGCGCGGCAGCGGCTATTCGGCCCGCCTCGCCTCGATCGACATCGCCGGCTTCAACGAGCGGCAGATCATGACGCCGACCGACGCGACCGACCCGGCCTGGTCGCCGCTGCTGTCGTGAGCGCCGGCCAGGCCGCGCCCGGCCCGGCCGCGCTCGGCCGGGTCGCGGCCGGCTCCGCCGCACCCCATGTCCCAATCCGCCACGGTTCTGCCATGGTGTGGCGCTTGACCGGTGCCGGGGCGCAGTTGTAACGGGATCGAAGCTGTGCAACCGGCGCCGCCCCGCCGGGGCCGCGCCCCGGATTCCGACCTGAACGCCTAGGCAAGGAGCGATTCACGCGATGAACGCAAAGCTGATGACGGCGCTGGCGGCCGCGGCGCTGCTGACGACGGCCTGCGCCGACGACCAGAGCCAGAGCGCGAGCACGGGCGCCGGCGGCGCCGGCCAGAGCCAGATCCGGCCGGGCAGCCAGGAGGACCTGGTGGCCAATGTCGGCGACCGGGTCTTCTTCGACTTCGACCGCTCGAACATCCGCCCCGACCAGCGCCCCGTGCTCGAGCGGCAGGCGGCCTGGCTGCAGCAGTACCCGCAGGTGCAGGTGACGATCGAGGGCCATGCCGACGAGCGCGGCACCCGCGAATACAACCTCGCCCTCGGCCAGCGCCGCGCCAATGCGGCGCGCGACGTGCTGGTGGCGCGGGGCGTGTCGGGCTCGCGCATCGAGACCATCAGCTACGGCAAGGACCGGCCCGCGGCGCTCGGCTCCAACGAGGAGGCCTGGGCGCAGAACCGCCGCGCCGTCACCGTGGTGCGGTGAGCGCGAGGGCACCGGTGCGCCGTGGCTCCGCTGCGGTGCGCCCGGTGCTCCGCGCCCGCGAGCGGGAGATCTCCCGGCCAGGGACGCCGATGAGGAGGCTGTGCCGCCGCCGTCGGGATCGGCGGGCAGGCGGCGGGGCTTGGCCTGAATGCGCTGTCCGGCGATGATCGGCGATGGCTGCGCCCGTTGCCCGGCGGCTTCCGTCCGGCCGGAAGGCGCGTGCCCGCCCGGGCGCGGTGCGCGGGGGAGAGGCGGAAGCCGCGTTCGATCGAGATCCGGATAGGCTCGTCCATGCGATTCAGATTGCCCTTGCTGATCCTGGCCGCGGCGATGGCCGCCGGGATCGCCGCTCCGTCCCGGCCCGCCCTGGCCCAGATCGAGAGCCGCGAGGGCATCGCGCTGCAGAACCAGATCCTGCAGCTCCGCGCCGAGATCGAGCAGATGCGCCG
>JADGHI010000581.1 GCA_019689515.1 Acetobacteraceae bacterium
TCGGCAGCGTCTGTTGTGTATAAGACACTGACCATGTATTGCGGCAGGCGCCGCGCCAGCCCGAGCGTAAGCGCGCGCGTGACGCCGACCGAGAGGCGCTCGCCCCAGCGGCCGGTCGGGCTCGGCGCCACGACGTTGTCGGCCTGGCGGATCATGATGTCCGCGACGTCGAGGTAATCGGGCACCAGCACCGGCTTCACCTCGATCACCGGCTTCCCGGTCAGCGATTCGACGCCGTCGGCGGCGGGTGCCGGCGTGCCGAGCACGTAGGTGACGGGGGGCGGCCCGGAGGTCAGGCCGCAGGCGGCCAGCACGAGCCCGGCGGCGCCCAGGGCGGCCGACCTCGCCACGCTTCGCCGCGTCCGCCGCGGGGTGGAATCCAGAGCTCCGCCGGTCATCTCGCGCTCCTCCCTCTCAGCACCGCGCTCGGGTCACGTTCGATCGCCCGCGCGAATCCGCGGAGCGAGCCGGCGCTGGCGGCGAGGTCACGGGCCGCCGCCTCGAGGTCGCTGCGGAACTGCGAGCGCGGCGCCGTCAGGCTCTCCAGCGAGGCGATCAGCGACTCGGCGTGCCGCGCGGCGCGGTCCGCCGATCCCAGCACGCGGGCGAGATCGGTGCCACGGTCGTCGAGCTGCCGCCGCGCCACCGTCAGGAGGCCATCAAGCTCCTGGAGGGTGCGCGACACGTCGGACTGGAGCCGGACCACCACCTGTTCGGTGGCGTCCAGCGCGCGGTTGGCCGAGGCCATCGTGGACCGCGTGCTCTCCATCAGCGGACCGAGTTCGTCGTCCAGGCGGCGGGCGAGGCGCTCGACCGTGGCGAGGGTCCGCTGCGCGGTCTGCACCACCTCCTGGACCGGGACCTCCTCGAGGGTGGTCCGCAGCCGCTCGAATTCCGAGGGGATGGAGGGGATCAGCGGCAGGCCGCCGGTGTCGCCCACCGCCCGCGCCGCCGGAATGTCGGGATGGAAGTCCAGATCGACCTGAAGCTGTCCGGTAACCAGGCTCTGGAGCCGGAGCTGCGCCCTGAGGCCCGCATCCACAAGCCGCTCGATGTCGGCCGCCGGATGCTGCACGTTGTTGCTGCGGATCGTCACCTGGCCCGGCACGATCTCGATCGTGACGGGAATCCGCGCTTGGCCGAGGGCCGAAAGCTGGAGCGCCACGCGCTGGACCGATCCCACCCGCACCCCGCGGAAGGTGACCGGCGCGCCGACGTCGAGCCCGGCGACCGATCCCTCGAAGAAGATGACGGCGCGCGTGGTCTTCTGGAACAGGCTGGTCCCCCCGAAGAACAGGATGCCGGCAACGGCGAGCGCCAGCGCGCCGAGGACGAAGCCGCCGACGACGGCGGGCCTAGCGGCGGCCATTCGGGGTCTCCTTCGAAGTGGGGAGGTCGGGCCGCTCGCGCTGCATGAACGCGCGCACCGTGGGGTGGTCGCACTCGTCGCGGAGCGCTCTCGGCGAGCCATGCGCGATCGCCGTGCGCGTCTCGGCATCCAGGAAGATGCCGTCGTCGCAGATGGCGAACAGGCTCGGCAATTCGTGGCTGACCATGACGATGGTGGCTCCGAGGCCGTCGCGCAGCTCGAGGATCAGGTCGTCGAGCCGCTTCGAGGTGATGGGGTCCAGTCCCGCCGAGGGCTCATCAAGGAACAGGATATCGGGGTCGAGGGCGAGGGCGCGGGCAATGCCGGCGCGCTTGCGCATGCCGCCGGAGAGCTCGGACGGCATCCGCCCGCCGGCGGCACCCAGCCCCACCAGGGAGAGCTTCAGCCGCACCAGCGCGGCGATCGCGGCGGGGCCGAGGCGGGTGAAGGTCTCCAGCGGCAGGGCCACGTTCTCGGCCACCGTCATCGAGCTCCAGAGCGCGCCGCTCTGGAACATCACGCCGAAGCGGCGGCCGATCTCGGCCCGGCGTGCCGCGGTGGCGGCCCAGTAGTCCTCGCCGTCCACCAGGTAAGTGCCCGCGGCAGGGCGCAGCAGGCCGATCATCGCCCTCATCACCGTGCTCTTGCCGCAGCCGCTGCCGCCCATCACCGCGAAGATCGAGCCGCGGCGGACCGAGAAGGTCAGGTCGCGCTGGATCACGCGCGAGCCGAAGGCGAGCGTGAGGCCCTCCGCACGCAGCCGCTCCCCCTCAACCGACTCCCTCGCCACGGCGTCAGATCCCCAGCGCGTCGGAGCAGACGGCGAAGACCGCGTCGAGCGCGATGACGCCGATGATCCCGGCCACCACCGCGCTCGTCGCGGCGCGGCCGACATCCGCCGCGCTGCGGCCCGCCTTCAGGCCGATGTGGCAGCCGGCGAGCGCGACCAGCACGCCGAAGGCGACGCTCTTGGTCAGCCCAAGCGCAAACTGCGTGCCGGAGATGGCCTGCCGCGTCTCCTCGATATAGGCGGTCGCGGTGAGGTCGAGCGTCGCCATGCCGACGAGGAGGCCGCCGAGCAGCCCGACCGCGCAGGCATAGATGTAGAGCAGCGGCATCATCACGACGAGCGCCAGGATCCGCGGCAGCACGAGGTAGTCGAACACCGGGATGCCGAAAGCCCTGAGCGCATCAATCTCCTCGTTGCCCTGCATGGCGGCGATGTTCGCGGCATAGGCGCCGCCGGTGCGCCCGGCCATGACGATCGCCGTCATCACCGCCGCCATTTCGCGCACCAGGGCGATGCCGACCAGGTCCGCGACGTAGATCTCGGCGCCGAAGCGGCGAAGCTGAACCGCGCCGACGAAGGCCAGGATCGCGCCGATCAGGCCGTTGCAGATGGCGACGATGCCGAGCGCGCTCGCCCCGGCCTCGCGCATCAGCACCAGCACGTCCACGGCGCGCGTCCGGACGCGCCCGGCGAGCGCGGCGAGCCCGCCCCGCACCGGCCCACGCAGGTGTAAAAAAAAAGAA
>JADGHI010000582.1 GCA_019689515.1 Acetobacteraceae bacterium
CCCGAGGGCTGGTCGTGCGGCCGGCCGAGGTTCGTGGCGAGGCGCCGTTCCCACCGTCCGTGCCACTGGCAATTCCGGACACCGCGGCGTCCACGGCCGAACCCATCCCCGCGCTGACGCCGCGCGAGCGCGAGGTGCTGGCGCTGCTCGCCGCCGGCGCGGCGAACAAGGTGATCGCCCGACGGCTCGGCGTCTCCTTCCACACCGCGAAGGCGCATGTCGCCTCCGTGCTGGCGAAGCTTGGGGCATCGAGCCGCGCGGACGCGGTGGCGCGCGGGATACGGGCGGGGCTGGTGCTGCTCTGACGAAGACCGTCGTGGGGTCCGATACGGGATCGCCGCAATGGCGAAGATGGCCCGGTCAGCCGCGGTGCCGCGGCTCAGCCGCCGTCAGCGCCCAGAAGGCCCAGGTGGCGAGGGCGAGCCCGGCCAGCGTCCCGGCCGCAACGGTCAGCGCCAGCGCGTCGGGCGCGCCGAAGCGCGCCCAGAGACGGGGCACGCCGAGGGCGGTGACCATCAGCCCGGCCGGCAGCAGCGCCCACCAGAGCCAGCGCGGATAGATCGTGTGCGGATCGACGATGCGGGGCCCGACCCAGCGCTCCGGCGGCACGCGTCGCGCCCGGTGCAGCGTCAGCCGGTCGCGCAGCCAGGCCATGACCGTCAGCACCAGCGGCAGGGCAATGTACGCGCCCTCGTCGAGCAGCTCCGCGCGCAGCAGCGGGCGGACGGCCAGCAGCATGGCGCCGAGCAGCAATACGCCTTGGGCCAGGTGGCAGGCGGCCCGTACCGTGGCGAAGCGGTCGCGCGCTGCGGCGTCCGGCAGCGCAAAGACGGCGGCGCTGGGCCAGAAGGGGCGGACGAGGAAGCTGCCGTCGGGCTGGGGTTGCGCCTGCGCGGCGTATCAGGCGCGGATGTGGCGGAGGACGGAACCGGCCATCGCGGCTTCAGCGTCCGCCGCGCTCACCTCGGCGCGCCGCTACGGCGGCAGGCTGGCGCCTCCCGGCCTCCGCCGGACCTACCGGATCAGCCCCTCGGTCAGCGGACTCGACGGATCGGCCGCGTATTTCTTCGGCATTCGCCCGGCGAGGTAGGCCAGCCGCCCCGCCTCGACCGCCGCCTTCATCGCCCGCGCCATCCGCACCGGATCCCTGGCGTGCGCGATGGCGCTGTTCATCAGCACTGCGTCGCAGCCGAGCTCCATGGCCAGCGTCGCGTCGCTCGCCGTGCCGACGCCGGCATCCACCAGGACCGGCACCTTCGCCTGCTCGACGATGGCGCGGATCATCACCGGGTTCTGGATGCCGAGGCCCGAGCCGATCGGCGCGCCGAGCGGCATGATGGCGACGCAGCCCATCTCCTCGAGCCGCTTGGCGGCGATCGGGTCGTCGCTGCAATAGACCATCACCTGGAAGCCGTCCTTGAGCAGCGCCTCGGCGGCCTCGAAGGTGGCGCGCATGTCAGGGTAGAGGAAGGGCGGCGGCCCGAGGACCTCGAGCTTCACCAGGTTCCACCCGCCGGCCTCGCGGGCGAGCCGCAGCGTGCGCACCGCGTCCTGCGCGGTGAAGCAGCCCGCGGTGTTGGGCAGGTAGGTGTAGCGCTTCGGGTCCACATAGTCCTGCAGCATCGGCGCCTTCGGGTCGGAGAGGTTCACCCGCCGCACCGCGACGGTGACGATCTCCGCCCCGCTGGCCTCGATGGCGCGCGCGGTCTCCTCCAGGTCCTTGTAGCGGCCCGTGCCGACGATCAGGCGCGAGCGGAAGCGGCGGCCGGCGACTTCCCAGGTGTCGTCGGCGTCCGTGTGCATGCCGTCCATAGCCCGCCCTTCAGCCTCCGCCGATGAAATGGACGATCTCCAGCCGGTCGCCCGCGGCGAGCGCCGTCGTGGCGTAGGTGGAGCGAGGCACGATCTCGAGGTTGCGCTCGACCGCCACCTTGCGCGCGTCAAGCCCGATGCGCGCGAGCAGGTCCGCCACCGTCGTCGGGGCCGGGACTTCGCGCGTTTCTCCGTTCACCTGAATAGAGATCATTGCCGCCATATTCAGGAATATGGCGAAGCCGGGCCGGGCCGACAACCCACCCCTGTTCGATCCCCGCCATGCGCCGCGCAGGGCCTGTCCTGGCATTCTGGCCGTCGCCGGCGGCGCCCGGAGGTCCGCCGGGTTAATTCGTATGTGAATCGGCATTGTGCTTGCCGGCGCGGGCCGCCTCATGCTAGCCGCCCACGGTTTCGTGAAGCGAATCGGGAGACGGCAGTGGCTCCGCCCCTCATCGCCGTCCTGAACGGCCCCAATCTCAACCTCCTTGGCACGCGGGAGCCGGAGAAGTACGGCACCGCCACGCTCGACGACGTTGAGGCGCTCTGCGCCGAGGTGGCCGAAGAGTTGGGCCTCGCCATCGACTTCCGCCAGACGAACAGCGAAGGGGAGCTGGTCACCTGGGTTCAGGAATGCCGCGGCCGGGCCGCGGGCATCGTGATCAACCCGGCGGGCTACACCACCACCTCGATCGCACTGATGGACGCGCTGCTCGCGGTCGAGCTGCCGGTGGTCGAGGTGCACATCACGAACATCCACCGGCGGGAGGAGTTCCGGCAGCACTCCTACGTCTCCAAGGCTGCGACCGGGGTCATCGCGGGGCTCGGCATCGACGGCTACGCGCTCGCCCTGCGGGCCATGGCCGGGCTCCTTGAGACAGCGGCGGCCGAGGACGAGGACCGCATGCAGGACGAGGACGAATGACCGACGGCATCCGGTTCGATCCCGCCCAGATCCGCGAGCTGGCGCGGATTCTGCGCGACACGGACCTCTCCGAGATCGAATTGGTCGAGAAGGACAGCCGCATCCGGGTGGTGCGCCAGGTCACGGTGGCGCCTGTCGCCGGGGCCACGACCGTCTCGGTC
>JADGHI010000583.1 GCA_019689515.1 Acetobacteraceae bacterium
TTCTGCGGTCCGTGGGGGCTGCCGGCGCTGGGGGTGCGGCGGACGGCGGGGCCGGCCGCGGCGCGCGGGCCGCAGCACGGGGCGCGGCCGCAGGCGAGGCCGCACCAGACCGGCCGCGGCGGACCGGCCGCGGCGGGGCAGGGACCGATGCTGCTGCCGGAGGTGCGCGCGATCGTCGCCGTCGCCTCAGGCAAGGGCGGGGTCGGCAAGTCCACCACGGCGGTGAACCTGGCGGTCGCGCTCGCCGCCGAGGGGCTGCGCGTCGGGCTGCTGGACGCCGACATCTACGGCCCCTCGCTGCCGCGCATGCTGGGGCTGCGCGAGAAGCCGCAGGTCGCCGGGCAGCGCATCCTCCCGCTCTCGCGCTGGGGGCTGAAGGCGATGTCCATCGGCTTCCTGGTGGAGGAGGAGACGCCGATGATCTGGCGCGGCCCGATGGTGATGGGCGCGCTGGAGCAGCTCATGGGCCAGGTCGAGTGGGGCGCGCTCGACATCATGGTGGTGGACATGCCGCCGGGCACGGGCGATGCGCAGCTCACCATGAGCCAGCGTGTTCCACTGGCGGGCGCGGTGATCGTCTCCACTCCGCAGGACGTGGCGCTGATCGACGCCCGGCGCGGGGTGCGGATGTTCGAGCGGGTGAACGTGCCGGTCCTTGGCATCGTCGAGAATATGAGCTTCTTCTGCTGCCCGAATTGCGGCCACCGCACCGACCTGTTCGGCCATGGCGGCGCGCGGGCGGAGGCGGAGCGGCTCGGCGTCGAGTTCCTCGGGGAGCTGCCGCTGCGCCTCGAGATCCGTGAGCTGTCCGACGCCGGCACGCCGATCGTGGCGGAGCGGCCGGACACGCCGGAGGCGGAGGCCTACCGGAGCATCGCGCGGCGGATCTGGGGGAAGGTTTCGGGCGACGCGCAGGCGGGGGCGGCCGCGAAGCCCGGACCGCGCATCGTGATCGAGTAGGCGGCTGTACGTTGTCTATGATATTTCGGATGCGGTGCGTCATGGAGGTGACGCGCCCGAGAGGCAATGGAGTCCTTGTATGGCGAAGCAGCCGCTGTTCCGCGAGACGACAGGCTGGGCGGTGAAGAGCCTGAGGAAGGCGATGAGCGTGTGGAGCGGCGTGAGCCTTGCCGACAGCGACGTCTTCGACGCCACGTTGAGCACCTGCGTGCAGCAATTCCGTGCGGCCTACGGCCTGCCGGCGAGCGACCGCTGGGACTTCCCGGCCTGCTGCGGCTCGCCCCTGATCTGGTGGGGGACCCGCTGCCCCTCCGGCACCTCGACGCCCTTCTGGTTCGACATCGCGATGTGCGAGATCGGCGAGCAGGAGGGATCCGGCAAGGCGTCGAACAACCCGCGCATCGTCGAGTACCTGCAGCAATTCAACCACCTGAACCGGTCCGGGCTCTCGGCGGTGGACGAGACGGCCTGGTGCGGCGCCTTCGTCGCTTGGTGCCTGCAGCAGGCCGGCGTCACCTCGAACGATTTCATCAACGGCAAGTACCTCGCCGGCGCCAAGATGTGGCTCCATGTCGGCGAGAAGCTGAAGGAGCCGGTGCCGGGCTGCGTCACCGTGGTGTACAACGCGAATGCGTCGTCCTCGACGACGGCGACCGGCTGGCACGTCGGACTCTACCTGAGCGGCGGCAAGTCCGGGGTGACGCTGCTCGGCGGCAACCAGGGCAACAAGGTCTGCGTCGCGCCGTTCCTGCGCTCCAAGGGGTGGAGCGTCGAGGGCTACCGCTGGCCCACCGGGATGTCGCTGCCTGCGCCGAAGGCGAAGGGGAAGGGGAAGTCCAAGTAGGCGGTCGCCGACACGCGGGGCGATCCGGCGGCGGCGGTGCTCACGCCCGCCGCTATGCCGTCCAGCGCCCGAGCAGGAAGCCGAGGCCGAGCCCGCCGAACAGCAGCACCCCGATGTCGCCGAACAGCGCGTGCACGATGGGGAGCAGCAGCAGGGTGGCCAGGGCCAGCAGCAGCGCCGTCCCCCACCGGCCGAGCGAAACCCGGCGGCGCCAGAACGGGAGCGCCGAGGCGGCGGCCCCACCCCGGCCGCGCCCGGAGCGTGCGCGGCGCGTCGTCCCCCCGTTGCCGCGGGCGGCGGATGCGGCGCGGCTCATCGGGCGCGGGCGGCCGCCACAGCCGCGGACGTGCGGGACGATCCCGCGCGCCCCCGGCGCGAGATGTCCGGACGAGCCGTGCCGCGTGACGCCATGACGCGCTTCTCCCCCTCCCGCGCGTAGAAGACGGGCGCCTGGATCGCCTGGAACCCGGAGGCGCGTCAACGTCAACGCGCCATGTGGCGTGGCGGGGGCCGTGGGGCCTGGCTTGCGCTCGGGCGCCGGTCCGGTGCGCAATGCGCGCCGAGGGAGGAGATCGCATGGACCCCATCGCAGACGGAGTCGGGCGCACCGGGACGGGTTTCGCGCCGCCGCATCCGCTGATCGAGCGCGCGCGCAGCTTGGTCCCGCTGCTCGACTCGGCGGGGCCGCGGATCGAGGCGGCGCGCGAGCTGCCGCCGGACGTGCTCGAAGCGCTGTTCGAGGCCGACCTGTTTCGGGTGCTGCTGCCACGCTCGCTTGGTGGGGCGGAGCTCGCGCTGCGCGACTTCGTGGTGCTGACCGAGACGGTCGCGCGCGGCGACGCCTCCACTGCCTGGTGCCTCTGCCAGGGCGCGGTCTCGGCGATGTCGGTGGCGACCTACCTGGAGCCGGCGGTGACCGCGGAGCTGTTCGACGGGCCGCGGGCGGTGCTCGCCTGGGGCGCGCGGCACGACCGCGCCCGGGCCGTCCCGGTCGAGGGCGGGCACCGCATCACCGGGGAGTGGGGGTTCGCCAGTGGCAGCCGCCATGCGAGCCTGCTCGGCGCGCACATCCCGAT
>JADGHI010000584.1 GCA_019689515.1 Acetobacteraceae bacterium
GGGCGCAAGGCCTGGCGAATTGGATGCAGGCGGGCGAGGAAGGGGCCGCTGTCCTGACCCGGCTGCGGCCGGGCCCGTCACGCTCCCGAAAGCGCACTAGCCGCGCGCGGCCGCCGTACCCGCCGCCTCGCGCCGCAGGCGTCGCCACTCGCTGCCCAGCGCCATCATCACGGTGAGCACCATGAACCCGACCGCCGCGGCGAACACCCCGCCCGCCTTGCAGCTGTCCAGTATCCATCCATAGATCATCGGCCCGATCGTGCCGGAGATGTTGAACCCGGTCGAGACGATGCCGAACACCCGACCCGCCGCGCCCGGCGGCGCCGCGGCGCGCACCAGCATGTCGCGCGAGGGCATGATCAGGCCGGAGAAGAACCCCGCCGCCCCCATCGCCAGCGCCAGCGGCGTCGGCCCGAGCGGCACCGCACCGACGAGCGCGATCAGCGCCGCGGTCAGCGCGAAGCTCCCCGCCGCGACCAGCCCGTGCCGCCGCGTGCGGTCGGCGAGCCAGCCCCCAGCGAGCACCCCCGCCGCGCTCATGCCGAGGAAGGCGGTCAGCGCGACGTTCGCTGCCGTCAGCGCCACGCCGTAGCCCTGTGTCAGCGCCGCGACGGAGAAATTCTGCACCCCGCCCGTCGAGAGGTTGAGCAGCATGAAGAAGACGGCCATGGACAGCACCGCCGGCGTCAGCACCGCGCGGAGCGGCACCGCCGGCGCCGCCTTCGGGCGCGACGACGCGGGACCGGCGGCACTCCCCGCTGGCGCTGCCTCCTCCCCGCCCGCTGCCTCCGCGCGGCGCGCGGCCAGCAGCAGCGGCAGGGCGACCGCCGGCCCGATCAGCCCCGCCACGATCAGCGCGGCCTCGAGCCCCGCCGTCGCGGCCAGGCCGAGCACCAGCGCCGGCGCCATCGCGCCGCCGAGGAAGCCCGCGAAGGTGTGGATCGAGAAGGCGCGGCCCATCCGCTGCTCGCCGATGGCGCGCGTCAGGATGGCGTAGTCGGCCGGGTGATAGACGCTGTTCGCCGCGCCGGCGATCGCCGCGGCCACGAGCAGCCAGCCATAGGTCCCGACCAGGCCGAGCGAGATGAAGGCCGCGCCGCCGAGGCAGAGCGCGCCGGCGAGCATCCGCACCGGCCCCAGCCGGTCCACGACGAAGCCCATCGGCGCCTGGGTGAAGGCGGAGACGATGTTGAACACGGTGAGCGCCAGGCCGAGCTCGACGAAGCCGACGCCGAGCCGGTCGCGCAGCAGCGGGAAGAGCGGCGGCAGCACCAGGATGTGCAGGTGGCTCACCAGATGGGCCGCCGAGACGAGCCAGAGCGTGCGCGTCTCCTCGGCGCGCCGGTGGTCCGCGCCGGCCGTGGCCTCCCTCGCCTGTGTGGTGCTGCTCATGCCGGTGCGCCGCCTCCTCCGAGCCCCCGCACCGCGCCGCATGCGCACGCGCGGATGCGCCGGGCCCCGGTCTCAAGCCCTACACCGGCAGGCCGCGCGCGTCGAGCGCAGGACCGGGATGCCGATCCCGCCTTTGCGCCCTGCCCCGGACAAGGCAGGATCATCCGGGAAGGACTCGCACGCACGGGCAGGGCCGGGCCGGGACAGCGGTGGTGGACGGCAAGGGAGCGGCGGCGCCATCCGCTGCGGAGCGCAACGCCGGCCCGGTGCAGCACCGGGACAGGCCGACGCCGCCGCGCGGCGGCGGGGGCGGCGCACGGTCACTCCTCGCGGAGGCCCAGTTCCGCCGGCTCTGGACCGTCGGCTCCGTCATCTTCGTGGTCCGCTGGATCGAGATGATCGCGGTCGGCGTCTTCGTCTATCGCCAGACCGGCTCCGCCTTCCTCGTGGCGATGATGACCATGCTGCGGATCCTGCCGATGGGCCTGCTCGGCGCCCTGATCGGCGCGGTGGCGGAGCGCATGGAGCGCCGCACCATGCTGCTGCTCATGGTGCTGAGCAACCTCGTCATCTCGGTCGTCATGGCGCTGCTCGCCCATACCGGGCTGCTCGCGGTCTGGCAGGTGGCGGTGGCCTGCTTCCTCAACGGCATCGGCTGGGCGGCGGACAACCCGGTGCGCCGGCTGATGATCGGCGAGGCCGTGGGGCCGGACCGCATGGGCACGGCGATGTCGCTCGATGCCGGCGCCAACAACGCGAGCCGCCTGTTCGGCCCGACGCTTGGCGGCGTGCTCTACGCCGCGGTCGGGATCGAAGGCGCCTTCCTGCTCGGCGCGCTGCTGCACCTGATCGCGCTCGCCGCCGCGCTGCGCCTGCGCCCTGCCGAGCGCCCGCCTGCCGCGGCGGGCGCGGCCCCGGCGGGCGGCCTCGGCGTGCTCGGGCGGATCGGCGAGGGCGTGGCGGTCGTGCGTCAGGACCGGCGGCTCGTCGGCATCCTGTCCATCACGGTGATCTTCAACGTCTTCGGCTGGCCCTTCACCAGCATGATCCCGGTGATTGGGCAGGACCGGCTGGGCCTCGACGCGGACGGAATCGGGCTGCTCGCCAGCATGGACGGGGCAGGGGCGCTCTGCGGGGCGGTGGCGCTCACGATCTGGGCGCGGCCCGGGCACTACCGCGCCTACTACGTCGGCGGACTGGTGGCCTATCTGGTGATGCTGATCGCCTTCGCCCTGTCCCCCAATGCGTGGCTGGCCGGGGCGGCGCTGCTGCTGACCGGGCTCGGCCAGGCGGGCTTCGCCACCATGCAGGCGACGCTGGTCTTCCTCGCCGCCCCGCCGGAGATGCGCCCGCGCGTGCTCGGCCTGCTCTCGGTCTGCATCGGGACGGGGCTGATCGGCTTCGTGGGACTCGGGCTGCTGGCCGAGGCGATCGGCGCGCCGGCGGCGATCGTGACGACGGGACTCCTCGGCTTCGCGGCCCTCGCC
>JADGHI010000585.1 GCA_019689515.1 Acetobacteraceae bacterium
GTCACCTCGCCAGGGTCGGTGCGGCCCGCCGTCCGCCGCCGGCGCGGCACCGGACCAGCCGGTGCCCGGCGCGGCGGCCCCTTTTCGGGGCGGTGGCGCTGCTACTCCGCCGCCCGCTTGCGCTTCTGCTCCTCCCACTGCTCCGGAGTGATGCGCGGGATCTCCATCCGGTCCGTCGTGCGCGCATACCAGCCGCGCCCGTGCATGCGCCCGATCAGCTCCAGCTTCGGCGTGTCGATATAGTGCTTTTCCGGATCGAGCACGCAATCATCGCGCACCTCCATCGCCAGGATCCGGCCGAGGATCAGGTTGTGCGGGCCGAGCGGAACGATCTGGTGCAGCACGCATTCCATCGCCACCGGGCTTTCGGCGATGCGCGGGGTCTTCACCATGGCGCCGGGACGCGTGGCGAGGCCGGCCTCCTCCAGCTCGTTGATGCCGGTCTCGAAATCGGCCGCGGTGATGTTCATCTGGTGCGCAAGCGCGTCCGGCACCAGGCAGACGGTGAACTCGCCGAGCCGGCGGATGTTGGCCAGCGTGTCCTTCGGGCTGCCCTCCGGCCGCGGGCCGCAGCCGAAGCCGATGATCGGCGGATTGCCGGAGAAGGCGTTGAAGAAGGAGAAGGGCGCGGCGTTCGGCCGGCCCTCGGCGTCGAGCGTCACCACCCAGGCGATCGGCCGCGGCACGATCGTCGAGACCATCAGCTTGTAGCCCTCACCGGGCGGCAGGGTGGCGAAATCGAACAGCATGGGATGCCCTTTCCGCGGCTGCGTGCGTGTCGGTTCAGGCCACCCGGTCGCGCGGCGCCTCGCCGCGCAGTAGGATGGCGTCGAGGTTGTCGAGCGCGCGGTGGCCCATGGCGTCGCGCGTCTCCACCGTGGCGCTGCCGAGATGGGGCAGCAGGACGACGTTCTCCAGGGCGTAATAGCCCTCGTGGAGGCGCGGCTCGCCGTCATAGACGTCGAGCCCGGCGGCGAAGACGTGGCCGGAGCGCAGCGCCGCGATCAGCGCCTCGTCGTCCACCGAGCCGCCGCGGCCGGTGTTCACCACGATCGCGCCCCGGGGGAGGAGGGCGATGCGCTCGGCGTTCAGCCATTTCCGCGTCGCCTCGCCGCCCGGCATGTGCATGGAGAGGAACTGGCTGGCGCGCAGGAAGCCCTCGTCGGTGTCGTGCCAGATTGCGCCCTGCTCGACCTCCGGCGGCAGGCGCCGGACGTCGCGGTAGTGGATCTCCATCCCGAGGCCGCGGGCCATCCGCGCCAGGGTCCGCCCGATCCGTCCGAAGCCCAGGATGCCGAGGCGCTTGCCCTCCGGCGTCAGGCCGAGGAGCTGGGTCGGCGCCCAGCCCTGCCACTGGCGGGCGCGCACCATGCGCTCGCCCTCGCCGGCGCGGCGGCAGGCCATGAGCAGCAGGGTGAGCGCGATCTGCGCGGTCGCCTCGGTCAGCACCTCCGGCGTGTTGGTCACGGTGATGCCGCGCGCCTTCGCGGCGGCGAGGTCCACATGGTCGAAGCCGACGCTGAAGGTGGCGATCGCCTTCACGGAGGCGGGGAGGGCGCTGATGCAGGCGGCGTCCACCCGGTCCCCGGCCGCGCAGAGGATGCCGGCGGCGCCGATCTCGGCGGCGCGGCGGGCGATCTCGGCGCCATTGCTGTACCAGGGCTCGTCCTGCGGGTTGAGGCGAGCCTCGTAATCGCGTGCGGCGCGGGCCTCGATGGCCGGCGGGAGCTTGCGGGTGACGAGCAGGACGGGCTTGGCCATGGGGCGGCTCTTCCGGCAGCGGGATGACGGCGCCAGCGCACCATAGCGGGCGGGACGCGTCTTTCCAGGGTTGGTTGTGGGGGCTGCTTGCCAGGACCGGCGCGAAGGGGCACCGTCCGCCGCCGTTCCGTACGCGGGGAGGGAGCTATGGACCTGGGACTGAAGGGCAAGCGCGCGCTGGTGATGGGGGCCTCCAAGGGCCTTGGCCGCTCGATCGCGGAGGCGCTGGCCGCCGAGGGCGTCGCCTTGGTCATCAGCGGCCGCGACCAGGCGACGCTCGACGCGGCGGCGGCGGAGCTGAAGGCGCTCGGCGCCGCCTCCGCGGTGGGCATCCCGGCCGACGTGGCGCGCGGGGAGGACATGGACCGCCTGGCCGACGGCGCCGTGGCGGCGATGGGTGGCGTGGACATCCTCGTGCTGAACCACGGCGGCCCGCCGCCCTGCACGGCGTGGGAGATGAAGGAGGAGGATCTCGTCACCTGGTTCCAGCGCATCGTCGTCTCGCCGATCCGCATCGCCATGCGGCTGATGCCGGCGATGCGGGAGCGGAAGTGGGGGCGGGTGATCGTCGTCGGCAGCACGGGCATGCAGCACCCGATCCCGACCCTCGCGCTCTCCAACACGCTGCGGGCGAGCATCTGGGCGTGGCTCAAGACGCTCTCGGGCGAGGTGGCGAAGGACGGGGTGACGATGAACGTGCTCGCCCCGGGCACCATCCTGACCGATCGGGTGAACCAGACCACCACGGTGCGGGCGCAGCGGCTCGGCATCTCGTTCGAGGAGGCGCTGGAGAAGGCGGCGAACGAGATCCCCATGGAGCGGCTCGGCACGCCGGCGGATTTCGGCCCGATGGGCGCCTTCCTCGCGAGCGACAAGGCCGGCTACATCACCGGCACCATCATCCGCGTGGATGGCGGCCGCGTGCGCGGGATGGTGTGAGCCATGATCCCCAACCTGACGCCCGACGTCGCACTGGCCGAGCGGCTGTTCGCCGAGCTCCGCGCGCGCAGCTTCGACGGCGTGGGCATCACGCGTGAGGCCTACGGGCCCGGCGAGCGCATGGCCCACGCCCTGGCTCTTATTCACATCT
>JADGHI010000586.1 GCA_019689515.1 Acetobacteraceae bacterium
GTGATCCCCGTGAGCGACCGGATCTTCCTCTGATCCCGGCGGGGCGGGGCGGGGCCGTCCGCAGCGGCGCCCCGCGCCCGCCTCAGCGCAGCAGCACGCCGTGGCCGCGCAGGAATTCGAGCAGCGGCAGCAGCGGCAGGCCAAGGATGCTGGACTGGTCGCCCGTGATCCGGGCGAAGAGCTGCACGCCCAGCCCCTCCAGCCGGTAGGCCCCGACCGAGCCGGTGACCGCCTCGCCCTCCCGCGCCAGATAGGCGTCGAGGAAGGCCTCCGAGAAATCGCGCATCACGAGCCGCGGCACGGCGACGTGCTGCCAGACCCGCTCGCCCCCGCGCCAGCACACCACGGCGGTCACCAGGTCGTGCGCCCGCCCGCGCAGGGCGCGGAGCTGCGCACGCGCCGCCTCGGCATCCGCGGGCTTGTCGAACCAGCGGCCCTCGCAGACGAGCATCTGGTCGGCGCCGATCACCAGCGCCTCCGGCTCGCGCGTCGCGATCCGCCGCGCCTTGGCGTCGGCGAGCAGGAGCGCGGCGTCGGCGGGCGGGATGCCCTCGGCCCGGGCGGCGGCCTTGATCGCGTCCTCGTCCACCGCCGCCACCGCGGTCTCGAAGTGCAGCCCCGCCGCGGCGAGCACCGCGCGCCGCGCCGGGGAGGCGGAGGCGAGGATCAGGCGCGGCGTCTCGGCCTGAAGGGCCATGGAGGACGGCGGGCTCATGGCGTTGCCGCCGCGTCGCCGCCGCCCCCGCCGAGCACCGGCGCCGCCGGGTCCTCAGGCGCATGGGCGGGCGCCGGCTCCGGCGTGCGGCCTCGGCGGACGTGCCAGGCCTCCATCAGTTGCAGCACCGTCGCCGCCGTCTCCTCGATCGAGCGCCGCGTCACGTCGATCACGGGCCAGCCGCGCTGGGTGCAGAGGCGGCGCGCGGCGAGGATCTCGGCCTTCACCGCATCCGGGTCGATGTAGGTGTTGCTGTCCTGGCGAACGGCGCCGGCGCCGATCAGGCGCAGCCGGTGGCGGCGGATCTCGATCAGCGCGTTGGCCTCGATGGTGAGGCCGACGACCGGGCAGGGCGGGTCCTCCAGTTCCGGCGGCAGTGGCGCGCCGGGCACGATCGGCACGTTCGCCGCCTTGATCCCGCGGTTGGCGAGGTAGAAGCAGGTCGGCGTCTTGCTGCTGCGCGAGACGCCGACCAGCACCACATCCGCCTGCGCCATCCCCGCCAGGCCCTGCCCGTCGTCATGCGCGAGCACGAAGTGCATCGCGTCGATGCGGCGGAAGTAGTCGGCGTCGAGCACGTGCTGGGCGGCGCGCTTCTCCCTGGCCCGCCGGCCGATCGCGCCCTGCAGCAGGTCCATCACCGGGTCGAGCACCGACATCGAGGGGAGGCCGAGCCGCGTGCAGGTCTCCTCCAGCGCGTGCCGCAGCGACCGGTCCACCAGGGTGAACAGCACCGGCCCCGGCTCGTGCTGGATGCCCTCCAGCACGCGGTCGAGCTGGAGGCGGGAGCGGATCAGGCTCCAGCGGTGCACGATCACATGCGCGTCCTCGAAGCGCGTGATGGTCGCGCGCGCGATCGAGTTCAGCGTCTCGCCGGTGGAGTCGGAGACCAGGTGGAGGTTGATCGAGCGGCTGGACATCGTCGCGGGAAAAGCGGGGACGGCTGTGGACAACGGGGACATAGGGTCGCGCGCGCCGAATGCGAAGCGCAATCCGGGGATGGTGCCCCCGTTCGTCACCCCGGTGGATGCCTCCCCAGGAGGTCGATGCGGATCCCGGGAGAATCCCGATTCCGGTAATCCCTGGAAGGCGTTGCGCGGCGCACCTCGCGTGGATGGGGCTGTGGATAGAAGGCCGACGGATTGCCTCCCCGTCATCCACAGGCCCAATCAGGACTCCCACCCCTGACTCAAGAGACTCAATTTTGAGAGCGGAAGGCGAGCGAGCCGCGCGAACGGGTGGCCCGAGACGGCAACCGGCGGTATGATCGTGCTGTTACCGGAAGGGTGCTGGGACGTGCTGATCTACCTGCCGATCATGGCGGAGGATCTGTTCGATTTCGCCACGAACTGGAACAACAGCCGGGCCGCGCTGGGTTTCAAGGACGCAGCCTCCGGCGTGTTCGTGCATGGCCGGGGCGCGAAGCCGCTGTCCGGAATTGGCCGGAACGATACGCTGTTCCTGCTCTGCCATGGCAGCGAGAAGAGCCCGAGCCGCATCGGCGCCCAGGTTGGAACCCGGAAGACGCTGTTCGGCCGCAAGCCGGTCTATGAGGTAATCTCCGCCACGGAATGCGCGGACCGGATGGTGGCGGACGGGCTGACCAGAGAGCTGGGCGATCTGCGCCTGCTGGTCTGCTGGGCAGGCATGGGCCGCAAGAGGGAGAAGGCGCCCTTCGCCGGCCAGCTCTGCGCGGCGCTGAAGGACCGCGGCTTCTACCGCATCATTGTCACCGGTTACACTGGTGCGGTGCAGATGACCCCGTACGCCCGGAACGTGCTCATTTCGCCCGGGCTGACCAGGCGGACGCACAACACGAACCAGGCGGCATGGGTGGACCAAAACCCTGCCGGATTCCAGAAAGCCGGCTTGGCCAACACCGGCAACCCGAACACCACGCTGGAAGAGATGTTCAAGCAGGCGGTGGCCGACGCCAACGGGCGTAGCGGCGGCTCCTTCAGCCTTTCGGACGCGTTCCGGACCGTCTGGTACTGACGGCTGCCGGCCACGTCGGGCCGGCCGGCTCCAGGCGCCCATAAAGGTCGTCCATCACGAGGGGCGTGCCATGTCCTCCTCCGGTGGGTAAGGAGGACCTATGGAGACGGATCGCGAAACCCCACGGGAGGCGACCACCGTGGGTACGGCCAAGCCCCTGCTG
>JADGHI010000587.1 GCA_019689515.1 Acetobacteraceae bacterium
GCCGTTGCCTCCGCCCGCGCCAGCCCCGCGGGGGCGGCCCGGCCCTGGCTCAGCACCCATTCCGCGCCCGGCGTCTGGACAACCAGGTGCCCATAGCGGCGCGGCGCGGCTGCGATGCGGGCGGCGAGCGCCTCGCCTTCGGCGAACAGCGCGTACAGGGCCGTCTCGTCCTCCAGCGCGAGGCCGAGCGCCGGATCCTCGGCCTCGACGGCAGGCCAGACATTGCCGGCGCCGCGGCGCGCGATGACGAAGGCGCCCCCGGCCAGGGCTTCGTATGTGACGAAGGAGAAGGTCTCGCTCACCAGCGGCCAGACCACCACAGCGTCCACGCCGGTCTCCTCCACAGTGCGCCGCATCGCGTCCCGATCGCCGGGGCCGACCTGGACCTTGACGTGGCGAAGGCCGGGAGGCGCAGAGGCGGCCGGGGCGGCGCCGAGCAGCAGGAAGGCGTAGCGGGAATCAGTGGCGTGGCGCGTGGCGAGCTCGGCAAACACCTGCCATCCCTTGTGATGCACCGGCATGCCGAGGAAGGCGATGCGCAACGGGCGCCCGGGCGAAGGCGGCCGCGGGGCACGGCGCGGCGCGTCCCAGGCGATCCGCGCGAGCGGGGCGACGTTGGCCTTCGTCGGCAGCCGCAGCCCGGCCGACGCGGCGCCGGTTTCGAACTGCGCCAGCGCAGCGGCCGAAGGCGTCACCAGTGCCGGCCGGGCCGCGTCCAGAAAGGCAGCCATGCGCCTCAGATGCTCGGCCCGACCGATGCCGTGGAGGCAGATTTCGCAGTTCCCACTGTCCGGGGCCGGGCCGCCGCAGGGGACTAGGTCGTTGCGCAACAGGGCATATCCGGCGCAGAGGACGAAGGAGTCGTGCAGCCACAGCAGCGTGGTCCCGAGCCCCGCCGCCGCGGCCAGCGCCGTCGCGTCCTCCGGGCGGAAGCCCATCAGGTGATGCACGATGAGCCGCACCGGACGCCGTCGCGCGGCCCGCTCCAGCGCGGCGACCAGCGCCGATGCCGTCGCCTCGCCGATCGGTTGCCCATCGCGGATCAGGCTGACCATCGCCTCGCCGGGGCCGGGATCGGCCAGCCCGGCAATGGGACGAGACGGCCGCGCATGCAGGTAGGTCCAGCCGGCCGCGCGGAGAGCGCGCTCCTCGTCGCCGATGACGTTCTGCACGCCGCCCGGCACGCGGGTGTAGTCGTCATGGCTGAGCGCCAGGACCAGCCCGGCATCTCCGGCGCCCCCCCTCTCCACGGACAGGGCGGCGTCGAGTGCCGCGGCATCGAGGAGCGCAGGCCGTGGTCCTCGTGCCGATGCCGCGCTCCCCTCCGCCAGAGGCCGGCCATGCCCCACGCCGCGCCTCGCAACGAGGGCGCCGTCCTGGCTCGGCGCAGCGAGCATCCCTCGCACCCGAATCCCGAGGGGCAGCAGTCGCTCCTTCACCCCCGGCACATGATCCAGCGCCTTCCAGCCGCGGCGTGCGACCGGGAACAGGTGCCTGCGGGCGGCCTCCAGGGCCTTCGACTGCCAGGCGGGGCGGGTTTTCTCACCCGCTGTCGCCCATTCCTGGAAGGTGCCGGGACCGCTCGCGAACGGATCGGCGAAACGCGCGCGGAGGTCCGGCCGGGTGCGCCAGGCCAACCGGTGCCCGCGCGCGATCGGCCTGCCATCGGCATAGCGGCCATAAGCCCACCAGCCCTCGGGCAGGCCATCCGCAGCGTGGGCGACGAGCCGCGCGCGGTACCAGCGCACCAGCTCCTGCACCGCGGTCCGGCCGCCCGAATAGCGCTCGAGCATCGCCTCGCCGACCGAGTTGACCTTGGTGAAATGGAAGAAGCGCAGCACCGCGCCGCCGGCCTGGACCACCCCGTCCTCGTCGATCTCGAGCGGACGGTGGGAGAGGTTCCAGCTCGCCACGTTGCAGCCGGGATCCCGCAGGATGGCGTGACCCGGGAAGAAGCTCGGCACGTGGTCGCACCAGCGTTGGTCGGTGAACAGGCCGCTCGGGATGTCGTCGTGGCAGAATTCGAGCAGCCGGTCGCGCCACCACGCGGCGAAGCGCTTCCCCTCCTCGCAGCCGCGCACGGCGAGGAAGCCGAGGTTGTAGATGCCATGCTTGAGCGAGCCGATCTCGTTGCCCAGGATCGCCTGCCGTTGCTCCTCCGGCATGGTCAGGTGCGGTGTCAGGACCACCGAGTGCCCGGCCTCGAGCAGCTCCAGCACCGGATCGAGCCGCGCGAACAGGGCGATGTCCGGATCGAGATAAATGACGTGCTCCGCCCCCTCCTGCGTGAGCAGGCGGTGCAGCATCGGTCCCTTCACCGCGGTGCAGAGCTCGACGACATCATGCCCGAAGGCCCAGGACCGCCAGTCCGGGATCCCGAGCTCGGACAGGTGCACGACGCCCTCGAACGCCTCCGTACGGAGGTCGAATTCGAATCCGGGCGGAGGCTCGTCCACCAGGCAGAGCCAGAGCGTCCATTCGGGGTGATGACGCCGCACCGTCTCGGCCAGCACCCGCGCCCGGTCGAGATAAGCGAAAGATGCAGAGGTAAAACAATGCACCCCGCTCTTCCGCAAGGTGTGCAACGCCTTAACGTGCATAATGCAACCCCTGCCGGCGAGCGGCGCCAGGACGGCTAGACTTGCGGGAGATCATTCCCCGCCTCTAGCTCATCACCGATGGCACCGCAACGCTCGGGTATTGTTTACCAACAATGAATGATTAACGGTTGATCAATATGCCTGGATCACCAACCGTTGATCCGGTCCCAGATAGCGATCACGTCCTCGCCGCCCTCGACCACGTGATAGCGGTCATATGCGGCGGCGGTCAGGCAGGCGTGATTCGGCGCGATGCGGACTCGCGCGCCGACC
>JADGHI010000588.1 GCA_019689515.1 Acetobacteraceae bacterium
AGACGCGGCACACCCACGGCACGGGCTGCACGCTGGCGAGCGCGATCGCGGCAGGGATCGCGCAGGGCATGGCGCTGCGCGAGGCGGTGCTGCGCGCGCGGGCCTATGTGCGCGCGGCGATCGCGGCCGCGCCGGGGATCGGGCACGGGCACGGGCCGCTGGACCACGCGGTGACGCTGGATCCGGCGCGGGTGGCGGGGCTCGGGTGAGCGCTGCCCCCGGCCCCGGGGCGGGGACGGTTGCGCGACGCGGTTCGGTGGATGACGGTCGTGTCCCGGTTTGCAATCCGGCGCTCTGCCGTCACCGGTCGTGGCGGGATGCGGCAGCCGAAGGCGGCAGCGGCGAGCCGGGCTAGCGCAGCACCTCTTTGATTGTCGCAGCCAGCTCGCCGGCCTTTTGCGGAGCAGCGCCGTGCCGCCGGCCATGGACGTGCTTACGGCGAACGCATTAGGGTCTTGGTGCCCTGCCAGGAGCGATAGCCTGGGGGGCCTCGTCGCATCGAAACAAGATAATCCAAGGGGAGGATGCGCCATGAACCTTTTGCTTTCACGGCGGCGCCTAACGGCTGGTTGTGCGGCCATGGCCGGGGTGGCTGCTGCGGTCAGTACCCGCCAGGTCGAGGCGCAGGGCGTCGCCTGGCCAACCCGGGCGGTCCGGATCGTCGTGGGCTTCACCGCCGGCAGCGCCACCGATGTCACGGCACGGCTCTTCGCGCAGAAATTCAGCGAGGCCTGGGGCCAGCCGGTGGTGGTGGAGAACATCCCTGGCAATTCGGGCGCGATCGGCGCGGATCGCGTCGCCAAGGCCGCGCCCGACGGCTACACGCTGATGTGGGCCGGCAACGCCGCCGTCACCATCCTGCCGAGCCTGCAAGACCTGCCCTTCGACCCGCTGAAGGACCTCGAGTCCATCTGCATGACGCTCTCGATGGCGTCGCTGCTGTTCGTGAACAACAACCTGCCGGTGCGCTCCGTGGCCGAGCTCGTCGCGCATGCGAAGGCCAATCCGGGCAAGCTCTCCTACGGCACGCCGGGGACGGGCACGCCGCAGCACATCGCGGGCGAGATGCTGTGCCGCCGCGCCGGCATCCGCATGGAGCACATCCCCTATCGCGGCGCGAACATGGCCGACGTGCTGAGCGGCGTCGTGCCGGTTGGCATCCAGAACGCGGGGGCCGCCATGCCGCTGGTGCGGGAAGGTCGCCTGCGCTGCATCGGCGTCACCTCGCTCACCCGGTCGGCGAGCGCACCGGACCTGCCGACGGTGGCCGAGCAGGGCTTCCCCGACTTCGAGGCGGTCTCCTGGTTCGGCCTGATGGCGCCGGCCGGCACGCCGCAGCCGATCCTCGCGAAGGTGTATGCCGAGGCGGTGAAGGTCACCGCCGACGAGGAGATGAGGAAGAAGTTCGCCACGCTCAACCTGGACGTGGTCGGCAGCACGCCGGAGGAGATGCGCGCGACCATCGCCCGGGACATCCCGAAATGGGCACGCGTCATCGAAGAGGCCGGGCTCCGGCAGAGGCGTTGATGCCTCGGGCCTGACCGACCGTCATTGGACCGGCTCGGAACGAAGCCGCGGTTTACATTGGGGCGGGGAGGGGATCTTCAGCGGAGGCGCGTGATACCTGGTTCATCGCGCCTCAGCGGCCTGCCGTCTCCGAGAAGAGATTGATCACGACGACCCCGGCGATGATCAGCGCCATCCCGAGCATCGCCGGAAGGTCGAGCTTCTGGCCTTGGAAGAGCCAGGCGATGATTGCGATCAGGACGATGCCGACGCCGGACCAGATCGCGTATGCGATGCCCGTGGGCATGCCGCGCAAGGTGAGGGAGAGGAAGTAGAACGCGACCGCATAGCCGCCGATCGTGACCAGCGAGGGGATCGGCCTCGTGAACCCTTCCGATTCCTTCATGAAGGAGGTCGCCGTCACTTCGGCGACGATCGCCACGAACAGGTACAGGTAGGACATGGCTGCGTCCCAGGCCGCGATCGCCCTGGGTGGAAACACTCAAGGCGTGAATTGCTGCCGCAGAATGGCCTGGTCCTTGTCGGCCTGACCATAGGCAGGCCAGCAACGGCCGGAGGCCGCTCCGCGTCGGGTACCGCGATAGCCTCGCCGACCAGGGCGGCCGCCGGGGGCAGTGTGGGTGGATTTCGGACATCGCCCCCCATGGGATGGGGCGCTCGCCCCTTGCGGGAGATGAACCGGGGCGGACGGATTTCCTTATCTCGCCACTTCGGCATCGCGACGCGCGGCCGGATCGATGGATCGGGCCGGCCCGTTGCCGCGCCGGGGCCGACGACGCCATCTCCTCCCTTTCCGCGCCATCAGGAGCATCCGATGAAGGCCAACAGCGTGCTCGACACCATCGGCAACACGCCGCACATCCGCGTCAGCCGCCTGTTCCCTGCCGCCGAGGTCTGGATCAAGTCGGAGCGCGCCAACCCCGGTGGCTCGATCAAGGACCGTATCGCGCTCGCCATGGTGGAGGCGGCCGAGGCCGATGGCCGGCTCAGGCCCGGCGGCACGATCATCGAGCCCACCTCGGGCAACACCGGCATCGGCCTCGCCATGGTGGCCGCGGTGAAGGGATACCGCCTGATCCTGGTGATGCCGGAATCCATGTCGGTCGAGCGCCGGCGGCTGATGCGGGCCTACGGCGCCGACTTCGAGCTCACCCCCCGTGAGCGTGGCATGACGGGCGCCATCGAGCGCGCGCGGGAGCTGGCCGCCCGGATCCCGGGCGCCTGGATCCCGCAGCAATTCGAGAATCCGGCGAACGTCGAGGTGCACGCCCGCACGACGGCGCAGGAGATCCTGGCCGACTTCCCGGAGGGCCTGGATGCGATCATCACCGGGGTGGGAA
>JADGHI010000589.1 GCA_019689515.1 Acetobacteraceae bacterium
GGCGTCCGTCGCGGAGAGCGGGCCGTAGGCGAACAGGCCCGTCAGGAGCGCGCCGACGATGCCGCAGATGCCGTGCACGCCGAACACGTCCAGGCTGTCGTCGTAGCCGAGCCAGTGCTTGAGCGCCGTCGCGCCCCACAGGCCGGCCAATCCCGCCGCGACGCCGATCACCAGCGCCCCGCCCGGCAGCACGAAGCCGGAGGCCGGGGTGATCGCGACGAGCCCCGCCACCGCGCCGGAGATCGCGCCGAGCACCGAAGGCTTGCCGCGCAGCAGCCACTCCGCGAACACCCAGGCGAGCGTCGCCGCCGCCGCCGCGATCTGCGTCACCAGGATCGCCATCCCCGCGCGTCCGCCGGCGGCCACCGCCGAGCCCGCGTTGAAGCCGAACCAGCCCACCCAGAGCATCGACGCGCCGATCACGCCGAACGCCAGGTTGTGCGGCGCCATGTTCTCCTGGCCGTAGCCCATGCGCTTGCCGAGCACGAGCGCGCAGATCAGCCCCGCCACGCCGGCGTTGATGTGCACCACCGTGCCGCCGGCGAAGTCGAGCGCGCCGAGGCCGAAGATCCAGCCGTTCGGGTGCCACACCCAGTGCGCCACCGGCGCATAGACCAGCACCGACCAGAGCGTCATGAACACCAGCATCGCCGAGAACTTCATCCGGTCGGCGAAGGCGCCGGTGATCAGCGCCGGGGTGATGATCGCGAAGGTCATCTGGAAGGTCAGGAAGACCGTCTCCGGCACCGTCATCGTCGAGGCGCCTTCCGTGCCCGCGCCGATGGTGAAGGGCTTGTCCCAGCCCGCCTCCAGGCCGCGCAGCAGCAGCCGTGACAGGTCGCCGATCCAGGCGTTGCCGTTGCCGAAGGCGAGGCTGTAGCCCGCCACCATCCACAGCACCGATATCAGCGCGCAGATCGAGAAGCTCTGCATCATGGTGGCGAGGATGTTCTTCTTGCGCACCATGCCGGCGTAGAACAGCGCGAGGCCCGGGATCGTCATCATCAGCACCAGCGCGATGCTGGTGAGCATCCAGGCGGTGTCGCCCGCGTCCAGCTTGGCATCGGCCGCCGCGGCGGCCTGCGCGATCGCCGCGCGCGGCATCGTGCCGACCGCGGCGAGCAGCAGCCCGACCGGAACCAGCGCGGTGAGGAGTGCCGGCAGGGGCGCGAGAAGCCGCGCGGGCAGGCCCGGCGCGGTGCGTGCGGGCAGGGTACTCATGTCGTGGGTTTCCATCCTGTCTCGCGTCGTACGGTGTGAGTGATGGTTGCGGTGGTGGGGAGGGGGAGACGCCGTCGCGTCACAGCGCCGCCACGTCGATCTCGCCGGTGCGGATGCGCAGCGCTTGCTCGAGGTCGAGGACGAAGACCTTGCCGTCGCCGATCCGGCCGGTGCGCGCCGCGCTGGAGATCGCCTCGACCACCTTCTCGACCATGTCGGAGGGGACGGCGACCTCGATCTTCACCTTGGGCAGGAAGCTCACCTGGTATTCGGCGCCGCGGTAGATCTCGGTCTGGCCCTTCTGCCGGCCGAACCCCTTCACCTCGGTCACCGTCAGCCCCTGCACGCCGAGGGGCGTGAGCGCCTCGCGCACCTCGTCAAGCTTGAACGGCTTGATGATCGCCATCACCAGCTTCATGGCGTCGGACACCTCCATCTGCCGGGACGCGCGCCGCCCCGGCACGCGCACTCCAGCCAGATGCTTTCCAAGACCCGTGCCACGAGGAGGCGCGATGGCGCCGGAGCTGCGGCAGCGGCTGGCGCGTTGCGCATGGCGTCAGAACTGGCGACTGACGCTGAACACGACGCGCCCGTCGCAGACCTTCTGGCCGCCGAAGCAATCGGAGCGCGAGAGGTTCGTGTCGTACCAGCCCAGCGCGAGGGTGAAGCCGCCCGGAATGGGCCGCGACACGCCGATCGAGTACCAGAGGTAGTCGGGCGTGCCCCACCGTGGGTTGCGATCGATCCACTGGTAGGCGAGGCGGGCGGAGGCGGTGAACTCGAGAGGCAGGGACACGTCCACGCCGCCCTCGAGGTAGAAGCCGTTGCCCGACTGCGCCGAGAAGTTCGGCGACCAGTGGAAGGCGCCGAGGACCTTCACCGGGCCGAATTCGCGGCTGGCGCGCAGCGCCGCCTCGAAGAACTCCAGCCGGTACTGGCCCGGCTGCTGGTTGTAGCCCGGATAGGTGTAGAGGATGCCGCCGACGTCCCAGTCGATCCCGAGCGCCTGGAAGCGGTAGCCGGCGACGGCATCGACCTCCTGCCGGGCGTCGGTCCCCTGGAAGGCGACGTTGGTCGCGAAGGCGCCGACATAGAAGCCGCTCGTGTGGGAGAGCTCGACCGTGCCCTGGATAGCCGGCCGGCTGCGGGTCTGGCTGATGCCGCGGAACAGGTAGTCGGTGGTAAGGGTTGGTGTGGCGGTGATGGTCAGGCCGGTGTCGCCGATCGGCACCTGCGCGGTCGCCGGCGATGCGGCGAGCATCGGGGCGGCGAGCGCCAGGGTCGCCGCCGGCATGAGGGCGTAGCGGCGGCAGGGGCTGGAGGGCATGCGCGGGTCTCCTCGCTGCGAAGACGGGTTGGCGAGGCGACCAGGAGCAAATGCCGTTCCAAGCGCAGGCGACCTTCAACCTGCCCGTTTGTGCTGCTCTGCAACGAAAATTGGGCAACTCAACCGCAGATTATTGCCTCATGGATGGGCAAACGACCATGAATCGGCTCGATGTTGGCAAGTGGAATAAAGAATGGGCATTTGCCGACAATTCGGGCTGACCCAATGCGCCGCTCCGCCGCCAGCCATCGAGTGCGATGCCGCACCCGGTGCTTCCCACCCTCCGGAGGCGATCGCGACAAGGCAGTCGTTGCGG
>JADGHI010000023.1 GCA_019689515.1 Acetobacteraceae bacterium
AGGCTGCGTGCAAGACGCCTCGCTCGCGGCGCCCCCGGCGATGGCCGGTGCCGCAACGCCGACTTCGGCGGCGCCCGCATCCTCAGCGCGGGCGGCGGCCGCACCGCCTCGGTCGCAACCAGCCAGCCGGCTGCCCGTGGCGCGTCTGGCGGCGCCCGCCTTGCCGGAGCCTCCTCCTCCGCCGCCGCCTGCGCCCGCGCCCCGCGCGGAGCGCGCGCCTGTCCCCAATCGCGACCTGGAGGCGCCGCGCGACCCTCAGATGGCCGAGCGGCCCCGCTTCGACGCGACCCTCATCGCGCCACGCAGCACGACGCGCGGCGGCAGCTTCGAGGGCGACGAGTTCCAGCGCCAGCGGGACTGGCTGTTCGAACAGCCCGCCCCGGGGGCGACGCTGCGGATCCCCTTCTCCTACTGACCTCCCCGCCGCGGCGGGCACAGGGAGGGGCCGGCGCTCAGGGCGCTTGGAGGAGCGTGAGCAGGCCCTTGATCAACTGCGTCGGCGTCGGCGGGCAGCCGCGGATGTGCAGGTCCACCGGCACGACCGCGGAGACGCCGCCGACACAGGCATAGCTGCCGGCGAACAGACCGCCGTCGATCGCGCAGTCGCCGACCGCGACGACCCATTTCGGGTCGGGCGTGGCGCGCCAGGTGCGCTCCAGCGCCTCGCGCATGTTCTTCGTCACGGGGCCGGTGACGAACAGCACGTCGGCGTGTCGCGGGCTGGCGACGAAATGCACGCCGAAGCGCTCGAGGTCGTGGAAGGCGTTGTTGAGGGCGTGGATCTCCAGCTCGCAGCCATTGCAGGAGCCGGCGTCCACCTCGCGGATCGCGAGGCTGCGGCCCAGGCGCTGACGCGCGGCGGCGTCGAGCTTCCGGCCAAGCTCGGCGAGCTCGGGGTCGTCGAGCGGCGGCGGGCGCTCGGTGGCGGGACGGCGGAGGAGGCCCTCGAGGAAGGTCTTGCGCATCGGCATCGGTCCCTCCTCAGAGATCGTGGCCCGAGTAGGAGCAGTTGAAGGATTTGTTGCAGAGCGGGAAGTCGGCGATGATGTTGTCCTCGATCGCCGCCTCCAGCAGCGGCCACTGGAACCAGGAGGGGTCGCGCAGGTGGCAGCGCGCGATGCGCCCCTCCGCATCGAGGCGCAGCCAGACGAACACGTCGCCGCGGAAAGCCTCGGCCAGCGCCATGCCCTCGCGCGTCTCGCCGGTGGCCGGGGAGAGCGGGACGCGCACCGGGCCGTCCGGGAGCGTGTCGAGGATCTGGGCGACGAGGGCGAGGCTCTGCTCGATCTCGCGGATGCGGATCCAGACGCGGGCGTTGACGTCGCCCTCCTCCAACACGGGCACCTCGAAGCGGAGCGAGTCGTAGGGCGGATAGCCGCCGAGCGCGCGGCGGGAATCGAAGGCGCGGCGGGGGGCGCGGCCGACATGGCCGCCGGCGCCGAAGCGGCGCGCGAGCTCGGGCTTCACGATGCCCGTCGTCACCGTGCGGTCGAGCAGCGAGGCGGTGTTGTCGTAGAGATTGACGAGCGGCGGGAAGCGCTTGCCGATCTCGGCGAGGAGGGCGCGCAGCGCAGCGACGCCCTGGGCATCCAGGTCGCAGGCGACGCCGCCGGGCACGACGCGGTCCATCATCAGCCGGTGGCCGAAGCAGGCCATGGCGGTGCGCAGCACCCGCTCGCGCAGCATCGCGCAATGGGCGAGCATCAGGACGAAGGAGGCGTCGTTGCAGATCGCGCCGAAATCGCCGAGGTGGTTGGCGAGGCGTTCGAGCTCGGCCATCAGCGCACGCAACCAGACGGCGCGGGGCGGCGGCTCAAGGCCGAGCGCGGCCTCGACGGCGCGAGCGAAGGCGATGCCGTAGGCGACGGTGGAATCGCCAGAGGTGCGGGCGGCGAGGCGCGCGGCGCGGTCGAGATCGGCCCCCCGCATCAGGCTCTCGGTGCCCTTGTGGACGTAGCCGAGGCGCTCCTCCAAGCGGACGACCGTCTCGCCGTCGCAGGTGAAGCGGAAATGGCCGGGCTCGATGATGCCGGCGTGGACGGGGCCGACCGGCACCTCGTGCAGATCCTCGCCCTCGACGGGGAGGAAGGGATAGGCCGACGACTCCTCCTGCCCCGGGCGCGGGACAGCGGAAAGCGGTGCGGCGACGCCCCAGCGTCCGTGGTCGAGCCAGGGGCGCGTGTCCGGCAGGCCGACCGGGTCGAGGCCGAACAGGTCGCACATCGTGCGTTCGAGCCGGATCGCCGCCGCGTGCACGCGGCCGACCGAGGGGAAGCGCCCGTCCGGGCAGGCGAGGCTGAGCACCTCGATGCCGGGGGAGGCCGAGGCGCCCTCGTCGAGGATCGCCATGTGCACGCAATCGGGCTCGCCCCACAGGGCGAGGAGAGTGCCCTGCCCCGCGGCCAGCCGCTCCGCGGCGCGCTCCCAGCCGGCCATGTCCACCATGCGGCGCGGCCAGGGGCGGTGATGGGTGACGGTGCCTGTCATCGCGTGCGCCTCCGCCCTACCCCAGCAGCCGCGCCACGTTCTGGAACCAGGCGACGAGGCCCGGCGGCAGGTAGAGTCCGGCGACGAGCACCAGCGCGAGATGGGCGAAGATCGGCAGGGTCGAGGCCTGGACCGGACCCGTGCGCCCCACCGGCTCGCCGAAGGCGAGGCTGGTGACGCGCAGCAGCAGCGCGCCGAAGCCGATCAGCACGCCGAAGACCAGGACCAGCGCGAGCAGCGGCTCGCGGGCGAAGGTCGAGCTGACCACCAGGAACTCGCTCATGAACACGCCGAAGGGCGGCAGGCCCGCGATCGCCGCGACGCCGGCGACGAGCGACCAGCCGAGCACCGGGTGGGTCTCCGTCAGGCCCCTGATCTCGGCCATGCGCTGGGTGCCCTTGACCTGCGCGATGTGGCCGACGGTGAAGAAGATCGCGGACTTCGTCAGGCTGTGCATCGTCATGTGCAGCAGCCCCGCGAAATTGCCGAGCGGCCCCGCCATGCCGAAGGCGAAGACGATGATCCCCATGTGCTCGATGGAGGAGTAGGCGAACATCCGTTTGATGTCGCGCCGCCGGTAGAGCATGAAGGCCGCGAAGACGAGCGAGACGAGCCCGAGCATCACCATCAGCGGCCCGGGCGCGATCGCGCCGGGATGCGCCGCGAGCAGCATCTTGAAGCGCAGCAGCGCGTAGAGCGCGACGTTGAGCAGCAGGCCCGAGAGCACGGCCGAGATCGGCGTCGGACCCTCTGCATGCGCGTCGGGCAGCCAGGCGTGCAGCGGCGCGAGGCCCACCTTTGTGCCGTAGCCGAGCAGAAGGAAGACGAAGGCGAGGTTGAGCAGCGCCGGGTCGAATTCCGCCGCGCGGCCGATCAGGATGGTCCAGACCATCGCGTCCGCCCCCTCCCCGATCACCGGATGGGCAGCGAGATAGACGAGGATCGTGCCGAACAGCGCCAGCGCGATCCCGACGCTGCCGAGGATGAAGTACTTCCAGGCCGCCTCCAGCGCCTCATGCGTGCGGTAGATGCCGACCATGAGGACGGTGGTGAGGGTGGCGAGCTCCACCGCGACCCAGATCAGGCCGATGTTGTTCGCAACCAGCGCGAGGTTCATTCCGAACATCATCAGCTGGTACATGGCGTGGTAGAAGCGGAGGTAGCCGCGCGTGAGGCGGCCGATCTCCAGCTCGTGGCCGATGTAGCTCGCGCTGAAGACGCTGGTGGTGAAGCCGACCAGGGTGTTGAGCAGGATGAAGACGACGTTGAGGTCGTCCACGAAGAGCAGCGGCCCCGCCTCCGGCCGGTGGAACAGGAGCTGCACCGCGGCGAGCAGCGAGAGGGCGCTGGCGACGACGTTGATCCGCGCCGAGAGGCGGTAGCCCGGCAGCAGCGCGAGCAGCCCCGCCGCGACGAGCGGCACCAGGAGGACGGCGGCCTCGGGGGAAACAGGGGTGCCGATCACCGGCGCTCTCCCCGGAAGCGGTCGAGCGCCTGGACGTCCACCGTGTCGAACCGCTCGCGGATGCGGAAGAGGAAGATGCCGATCACGATGAGGGCGATCAGGATCGAGAAGGCGACGCTGATCTCGACCACCAGCGGCATGCCCTGGGCGCCGGTGGCGGCGAGCACGATGCCGTTCTCGAGCGACAGGAAGCCGACCACCTGGCTGACCGCGTTGCGCCGCGTCACCATCAGCAGCAGCCCGATCAGCACGACCGAGAGGGCGAGGGCGATGTCCTCGCGCGCCACGGGATCGACGCCGGCCGTGGCAGGGAGCATCACCGCCATGGAGAGGGCGACGAGGCCGATGCCGGCGAGCATGGAAAGGCCGATGCCCGTCACCGTCTCGATCTCCCGGTGGATGCCGAGCATGACGATCATGCGGCGCAGCGCCATCGGCACGACGATCGCCTTGAACACCAGGGCGATGGCGGCGGTGATGTAGAGGTGCGGCAGGCCCTGGATGTGCGCCTGCCAGGCGACGGAGAGGGCGAGCACCACGGCGTGCAGCGCCAGCACGTTGACCAGGGCGCCGAGGCGGCGCTGGTAGAGCATG
Organism: Acetobacteraceae bacterium; assembly: GCA_019689515.1. Taxonomy (GTDB): domain Bacteria; phylum Pseudomonadota; class Alphaproteobacteria; order Acetobacterales; family Acetobacteraceae; genus Caldovatus. The sequence goes on from JADGHI010000023.1 coordinate 4,547, forward strand.
ACGAAGCTCAGCAGCACCAGCGAGCCGGCGAGGGTGTGGGCGATGTCGAAGTAGAGCTTCGGCATCTCAGAAGCTCCCCGAGATGAAGAGCAGGAGCGTCGCGAGGAGCCCGAGCATCAGCGCCCCGCCAAGGAAGCCGGGCACGCGGAAGACCCGCATCTTGGCGATCGAGGTCTCGAACATCGCGAGGAGCACCCCGCCGGCGGCGAGCTTGAGCAGCCAGAGCCCGGCGCCCATGGCGTAGGCGACCAGGCCGCCGCCGTTCTGCGCGAGCCCGAAGGGGAAGAAGATGCAGGCGATGAGCGAGAGGTGGAAGACCAGCTTCACCCAGGCCGCCGCCTCGATCATCGCGAGGTGCCGGCCGGAGTATTCGAGCACCATCGCCTCGTGCACCATGGTGAGCTCGAGGTGCGTGGCCGGGTTGTCCACCGGAATGCGGGCGTTCTCCGCGATCGCGACGATCACCAGCGCGACCAGGGCGAAGGCGAGGGAGACGCGCAGCCCCACATCCTCCGACGCCATGAAGGCGGCGATATGGGAAAGCTGGGTCGAGCCCGCGATCAGCGCGATCGTGAAGACGATCATGATCGTCGCCGGCTCGGCGAGCGAGGCGATCAGCGATTCGCGGCTCGCGCCGATGCCGCCGAAGCTGGTGCCGATGTCGAGCGCGGCGAGGCCGAGGAGGAACCGCGCCGTGGCGAGCAGCGCGATGATCGCGATCAGGTCGCCGGTCCAGCTGAACAGCAGGCCGGTGGCGAAGGTCGGCACCAGGGCCGCGGCAACCCAGGTGGCCGTGAAAACCAGGTAGGGCGCGACGCGGAACAGCCAGGACGCGTTCTCGGCCAGCACCACCTCCTTGTGGAGCAGTCGGCGGAGGTCCCGGTAGGGCTGCAGCAATGGCGGGCCGCGCCGGCGCTGCAGCCGCGCCTTCACCTTGCGCACCAGGCCGGTGAGCAGCGGCGCCACCAGCAGCACGAGGAACATCTGTGCCGCCTGCGCGGCCAAAGAGCCGATCAGGACCACAGGCCGAGCCCCAGCAGCAGCAGGACGAGGGAGAGGAAGACAAAGACGAGGTAGCGCCGGATGGTGAGGAACTGCAGGTGGTTGAGCACCTCCGTCGCGCGCCCGACGGCGCGGCCGATCGGGAGGTAGAGGAACTCCCACACCAGGTCCTGGCGCTGCCGGACGATGCGCGCCGGCGCGACGGAGCCGGGCAGCGGCATCTCCACATGCTCGCGCGAGCGGAAGACGACGGGGCCGAAGACGCGCCGCAGCGGCTGGGAGAGGCTCGTGCCCGTGTACTGCATGGAGGGCGAGAGGTTGGGGAAGCCGCAGTCCCAGGGCGGGGCGCGGCGCAGCGCGCGCGAGGCGAAGCGGTGGATCGCCGCCGCCGCCATCATCGCGGAGGCGACGATGAACAGGAACACCAGCACGCCGTTATAGGAGCTGCGGCTGTCGGCGATCGGCACGATCGAGAGCCAGGCCTGGCCAAGCTGGGCCGGCATGCGCGCACCGACTAGGCCCTCGGTCACCGGTGCCAGGGCGTCAATCACCAAACCAGGGAACAGGCCGAACAGCACGCACAGCGCGGCGCAGCCCAGCATGGCGGCGCTGGAGAAGCGGTCGGTCTCCACGGCCTCCGCCGCGGCGGCCGTGCGCGGGCGGCCGAGCCAGGCGATGCCGTAGGCGCGCACGAAGCAGGAGGCGGCGAGCGCGGCGGCGAGGGCGAGCAGCATCCCCACCGTGGGGATGAGGAATTTCAGCCCCCACTGCGGCAGGTCGGGGCTCACCAGGATGGCCTGGAAGGCGAGCCATTCCGAGACGAAGCCGTTGAGCGGCGGCAGCGCCGCCGCGGCCATGGCGGCGACCAGGACGGCGGCGGAGGAGACGGGCATGCGGTGGATCAGCCCGCCGAGCCGCTCGATGTTGCGCTCGCCATGGGTGGCGGTGAGGACCGCGCCGGCGCCGTAGAACAGCGCGCTCTTGAACAGGGTGTGGTTGAAGGCGTGGAACAGGGCGGCGGTGAGGGCGAGCGCCGCAGCCGCGCGATAGCCGCTGGCCTCGAAGGCGAGGGCCAGGCCGAGGCCGATGAACACGATGCCGATGTTCTCGATGGTGCTGTAGGCGAGCAGCCGCTTCAGGTCGCGCTCCATCAGGGCATGCAGCACGCCAAGGGCCGCCGTGCTGCCGCCAAGGGTCAGGATCGGGATGCTCCACCACCACTCGGGCTGGCCGACCAGGTCGAAAACGATGCGGATGAAGGCATAGACCGCGACCTTGGTCATCACGCCGCTCATCAGCGCCGAGACGTGGCTCGGCGCCGCTGGATGGGCGAGCGGCAGCCAGACATGCAGCGGCACGAGCCCGGCCTTGGAGCCGGCGCCGAGGATGGCGAGCGTCAGCACCAGGGCGGAGGTGAGCGGCGTACGCTCGGCGCCGCGCATCTCGGCAAAGGCGTAGTGGCCCTCCGGCCCGGCGAGCAGGCCAAAGGCGAGCAGCAGGGCGAGCGTGCCGAAGCTCGCCATGACGATGTAGAGGTAGCCCGCGCGGGCGTTCTCCTCCGGACGGGGCTCGGCGAGCACCAACGCCCAGGAGGCGAGCGACATCAGCTCCCAGCAGAGCAGGAAGGCGTAGGCGTCGTCGGCCAGCGGCACCAGCAGCATGCCGGCGAGGAACACCGGGTAGAAGGGCAGCACGCGCATCGGCGCCTCGGCGTGCTGGCCGTAGCCGAGGGCGTAGAAGCTGGCACCGGCCGCGCCGAGGGTGACGAGCACGAGGAAGGCGGCCGACAGCGCATCGAGGCGGAAATGCGCGCCGAGCCAGGGCAGGCCGAGCGGCACCGTCAGCCCGGCCGTGACGCCGCCGAGCAGCGCGGCGAGGGCGAGGACGAAGGCGAGCGCCGAGACGGCAAGGCAGCCGCCATACACCAGGGTGGTCGCGACGGCGCCGCCCGCAACGCCGCGACGACCGCCGCCGTAGCCGAGCACGGCAAGCACCGACACGGCGAGCAGCGCCACGGCGCAGAGGAGCAGCGCGGTCAGCATCGGCACGGCGAGCTTGCCATCGGACGATCAGCCTTCCTTGAGGCGCACGCCCCGGCCACCGCCGGGGCTCACCGCGCCCTCTGCGATCAGCAGGACGCCGGCGGCGTCCAGCGCGGCGACGAGCTTCATCAGCGAGTCCACATTGCCGCGGATCACGCCCTCGCTCGCCTCCATGCGCTGGATCGTCGGCAGCGACAGGCCCGAGAGCTCGGCGAGGCGCCGCTGATCCATGCCGAGCAAGGCGCGGGCTGCACGCATCTGCGCCGCGGTGATCATGGGCGGAAGGACATGCGGAGCTTGAGGGTTGCTGCCTGACGATACGAGGCTAGCGCGTGGCTTTCGCGGCCTCAAGTGGCAGAATTGATGTTTCATACATTTCTTCTGAGGTTCTCCGCGGCATTCACCTCCTGTCCCTCCTGTGGCCGACGGCGATTGCCGGGAGAGCCCCTCGGGAGCGCGCCGGAAGATCACAGGGGCGCCGTCGCCTTGCCAAAGACGGCCCGGAGGGCTGCACCCAGCCACGCCCCGGGCATCCTGCCTGCGCGGCGCGGACCAAGGACCGCTTGCACCCACCGGCCAGACGCCACACCTGTTGCGCATGCCGATCGCCTTGTTGCCGGACAGGGGAGTCGTGGAGGTCGCGGGCGAGGATCGCGTCGCCTTCCTCCAGGGCCTGGTGTCCAACGACGTCACGCTCGCCGCGCCGGGCCGCGCGGTCTGGGCCGCGTTGCTCACGCCGCAGGGCAAGTGGCTGGCGGACTTCTTCATCCTCGATGCGGGGGACGGGCGGCTGCTGCTCGATTGCGAGCGGGCGCAGGCGGCCATGTTGGTGCAGCGGCTCGGGCGATACCGCCTGCGCTCGCGCGTCACCCTGCGCGACGCCAGTGAGGAATTCGCCGTGCTGGCCGGCTGGGGCACAAACGCGCCACCACCTGATACGGCGCTCATGGCGCCCGATCCGCGGCTGCCGGAGGCGGGCTGGCGGTTGCTCGCGCCGGCCGGCTCCGCGCCGCCGCTGCCGCCCGATGCCGCGTGGGAGGACTGGGATCGCCACCGGCTGACGCTTGGCCTGCCGGACGGCTCGCGCGACCTCGAGCCGGAGAAGACGGTGCTGCTCGAGGCCGGGTTCGACGAGCTCAACGGCGTCTCCTGGACCAAGGGCTGCTACATGGGGCAGGAGCTGACGGCGCGCACCCGATACCGCGGCCTGGTGAAGCGTCGCCTGGTGCCGGTGGCGATCGAGGGACCGCTTCCCGCGCGCGGAACCCCCGTTCTCGCGTCGCCCGACGGCCCGGAGCGGGGGGAGATGCGCTCCGGGCGCGGGGATCGCGGCCTCGCGCTGCTGCGCCTGGAGGCGATCGAGCAGGGCGGCAAGGAGGGACTGCCCTGCGGTGCGGCTCGGCTCACGCCGCAGGTTCCCGCCTGGATGCGCCTCCCGTCGCGCGATGCAGCCTGACCGGCGGGCGGAGCGGCGCCACCCGATGCGGACTCCCGCGGCGGACGCACGCGCCGCAGCCGCTCCGCGCCGCGAGGCCGTGCCGTGACCACGCCGCCGAGGGACGCGGAGGACCACGGCCCCGGGGTCAAGGTGCCGCCGCCCGTGATCGTCGGCGGGCTGTTGCTCATCGCCTGGCTGTTGCGGCTCGCCCTCCCGGTGCCGCTGACCCCGCCGCTGCCGGTCGCCGGGCTGGTCGTTATGGGGCTCGGCGTCGCGCTGAGCGCCTGGGCGCTGGGGCTGATGCTGCGCGCGCGGACCGACCCGCGGCCCGATCGCCCGGACAGCGTGCTGATCGAGACCGGGCCGTTCCGCTTCAGTCGTAATCCGGGCTATCTGGGCCTTCTGGTCTTCAGCGCGGGCCTCGCGCTTCGCTGGGGGAGCCTGTGGGGGTGGCTCGCGGTCGTCCTGGCCTTCGTGGTGCTCGACCGCCTCGTGGTCACCCGCGAGGAGCGTTACCTTCGCCGGCGCTTCGGCGCAGCCTACGATGCCTATGTGACGCGGGTGCGCCGCTGGATGTGAGAGGGACGCCGCCGCAGCCGGCGCACGGGCCTACCCGTTCACCACCGTGCCGCCGTTCGGGTGCAGCACCTGGCCGCTCATGTAGCTGCTGTCCTGTTCGCTCGCGAGGAAGATGTAGCAGGGCGCGACCTCGTCCGGCTGGCCGGCGCGGCCCATCCCGGAATTCGCGCCGTGGCGCGCGGTGTGCTGCTCGTCGAAGCTGGCGGGGATCAGCGGCGTCCAGATCGGTCCGGGCGCGACGCCGTTGACGCGGATCTTCTTCTGCTCCCAGAGCGCCTCGCTGAGGCTGCGGGTGAAGGCGACGATCGCACCCTTGGTGGAGGCGTAGTCGATGAGTGCGGGGTTGCCCTTGTAGGCGGTGACGGAGGTGGTGTTGATGATCGCGCCGCCCTCCGGCATGTGCGGCAGCGCCGCCTTCGCCATCCAGAAATAGGCGAAGATGTTGGTACGGAAGGTGCGCTCGACCTGGGCGGGGTCGATCGCCTCGAACGTCTTCTCGATGTGCTGCTCGGCGGCGTTGTTGACCAGGATGTCGATGCGGCCGCCGAGGAAGTCCGACGCCTGCCGCACGGCGCGCTCGCAATGGCCGAAATCGCCGACATCGCCGGGGATCGCGAGGCACCGGCGGCCGGCGGCCTCCACAAGGCGCTTCGTCTCCTCGGCGTCCTCGTGCTCGTCGAGGTAGAGGATGACGACGTCCGCCCCCTCCTTGGCGAAGCCGATGGCGACGGCGCGGCCGATTCCGGAATCGCCGCCGGTGACGACGGCGCGCCGCCCCTGGAGCTTGCCGGCCGCCTTGTAGCTCTCCATGCGATCGCGCGGCTGTGGGCGCATCTCCGTCTCGCGCCCGGCCTGGCGGGCCTGGCGCTGCGGCGGGAACTGCTGTTGGCTGTCGGACATGGCGGGGCCTTTCGCGGCGGGACGCGGCTGACCGTCGCTGAACGGACGGCTTCCGCTGCGGTTGCGGGGAGAAGCCGGGCCGATTGCCCGCGCCTTTTGACCCTCGTCCGGCCTGGGTGACGGCGACAGCCGTGTCGGCGGCGACCCGGGAGACCTGCTGATCGGCAACAAGGGTGACGGCACCCGCGCCGGCTTCGGCGGCGCGGAACGGTTCGCCGTCCGCGCCGATCAGCCCGGCCAGGACCTCATCACCGACTTCGACACGACGCAGGACCAGGTCGTGCAGGTCAACTTCGCGGAGGACTTCGACCCGCCCTCCAACCTGACCGCCGCCGCCGCCTCCGGCACGCTACCCAGCCTCGGCGAGGACCACTCGGCGCTGTTCCTCGGCCGCCTCGTCACCGAGTTCAGCGCCGAGGACTTCGTCCTCGCCTGACCGGCGGCGGCGATCAGGCCGTGCGGTCCACGCCTCCGCCGTAGAGCGCCGCCTGCGCCGCCGCGAGCCGCGCCACCGGCACGCGGTATGGCGAGCAGGAGACGTAGTCGAGCCCGACCTCCTCGCAGAACCGGATCGAAGCCGGGTCGCCCCCGTGCTCGCCGCATATGCCGAGCTTGAGGTCGGACTTCACGCCCCTTCCCTTCTCGCTGGCGATGCGCACCAGGGCGCCGACGCCCTCCGGGTCTAGGCTGACGAAGGGATCCTTCGGCAGGATGCCCTTCTCGACATAGAGGGGCAGGAACTTGCCGGCGTCGTCGCGCGACAGGCCGAAGGTGGTCTGGGTCAGGTCGTTGGTGCCGAAGGAGAAGAAGTCCGCGACCCCGGCGATGGCATCGGCGGTCAGCGCCGCGCGCGGCAGCTCGATCATCGTGCCGACGCTGTAGGCGATGTGATAGCCCTGCTCGGCGAAGACCTCCTGCGCGACCTTGTCCACCAGGGCGCGGGTGATCTCCAGCTCGCGCCGCGTCGCGACCAGCGGGATCATGATCTCCGGCAGCGGGGCCTTGTGCGTCTCCTTGCCGATCTGCACCGCGGCCTCGAAGATCGCGCGGGCCTGCATCTCGTAGATCTCCGGGAAGGTGATGCCGAGGCGGCAGCCGCGGTGGCCGAGCATCGGGTTCGCCTCGGAGAGCTCGGCCAGGCGCCGGCGCATCCGCTCGACGTCGGTACCGAGGGCGGCGGCGACCTCCTCGATCTCGTGATCGCCATGCGGGAGGAATTCGTGCAGCGGCGGGTCGAGCAGGCGGATCGTGACCGGCAGGCCCGCCATGATGCGGAACAGGTCCACGAAGTCCCGGCGCTGGAAGGGGAGCAGGCGGGCGAGTGCGTCGCGGCGGCCGCCCTCGCTCTCCGCCATGATCATCTGACGGACGGCGCCGATGCGCTCGGGGTCGAAGAACATGTGCTCGGTGCGGCAGAGGCCGATGCCCTCGGCGCCGAATTTGCGTGCGGTCTCGGCGTCGGCCGGCGTCTCGGCATTGGCGCGCACGCGCAGGCGCCGGACCTTGTCGGCCCACTCCATCAGCGTCGCGAAGTCGCCGGAAAGCTGCGGCTCGATCATCGGCACGTTGCCGATGAAGACCTCGCCGGTGCTGCCGTCGAGCGTGATCGTGTCGCCCGCCTGCACCACCTGGCCGCCCGACATCATGGTCTGCGCGTTGTAGTCCACGGTGATGCCGCCGGCGCCGGCGACGCAGGGGCGGCCCATGCCGCGCGCGACGACCGCGGCGTGGCTCGTCATGCCGCCGCGCGTCGTCAGGATGCCCTTGGCGGCGTGCATGCCGTGGATGTCCTCGGGCGAGGTCTCGATGCGCACGAGGATGACGCTCTCGCCCTTCTGCGCGCGCGCCTCCGCCTCGTCGGCCGAGAACACGACGACGCCGCAGGCCGCGCCCGGCGAGGCGGGCAGGCCCTTGGCGAGCAGCGTGCGCGGCGCCTTCGGGTCGAGGGTGGGATGGAGGAGCTGGTCGAGTGCGCCCGGGTTCACGCGGCCGACCGCCTCGCGCTCATCAATCAGTCCCTCGCGCGCCATGTCCACGGCGATCTTGAGGCTGGCGGCGGCGGTGCGCTTGCCGTTGCGCGTCTGCAGCATGTAGAGCTTGCCGCGCTGGACCGTGAACTCGATGTCCTGCATGTCGCGGTAGTGGCGCTCGAGCGTCTCGCGCACGCGCATCAGTTCGGCGAAGGCGCCCGGCATCGCCTCCTCCATGCTGCGCTCGCCGGGCTTGGCGCGCGCCTTGAGGATCGGCTGCGGCGTGCGGATGCCGGCGACGACGTCCTCGCCCTGGGCGTTGATGAGGTACTCGCCGTAGAAGACGTTCTCGCCCGTGGAGGGATCGCGGGTGAAGCAGACGCCGGTGGCGCAGTCATCGCCCATGTTGCCGAAGACCATCGCCTGCACGTTGACGGCGGTGCCCCATTCCTCCGGGATGTCGTGCAGCCGGCGATAGGTGATGGCGCGCTGGTTCATCCAGGAGCCGAACACCGCGCCGATGGCGCCCCAGAGCTGGGCCTCCGGGTCCTGCGGGAAGGGCCGGCCGGTGACTTCCTGCACCATGTCCTTGTAGCCGGTGGCGACGCGGTGCCAGTCCTGCGCGTCGAGCTCGGTGTCCTCCACCACGCCCTTGTCGAGCTTGACGTGCTCGATGATCTCCTCGAAGCGGTGATGCTCCACGCCGAGCACGACGGAGCCGTACATCTGGATGAAGCGGCGGTAGCTGTCCCAGGCGAAGCGGGGATCGCCGGAGTTCTGGGCCAGGCCGTCCACCGTGGCGTCGTTCAGGCCAAGGTTGAGCACCGTGTCCATCATGCCGGGCATGGAGACGCGCGCGCCGGAGCGGACGGAGACGAGGAGCGGCTTCCCGTGGTCGCCGAAGCGGGCGCCGACGGCCTCCTCGACGCGGCGCAGCGCCGCCTCGACCTCGCGGCGGAGGTCCTCGGGGTACTGCCGGTCGTGCGCGTAGTAGTAGGTGCAGACCTCGGTCGTGATGGTGAAGCCGGGCGGGACGGGCAGGCCGATCGCGGCCATCTCGGCGAGATTCGCGCCCTTGCCGCCGAGGAGGTCGCGCATGTCCGCGCGGCCCTCGTTGTGGCCGGCACCGAAGCTGTACACCCACTTGGTCATCGAGGTTCCCCTCTCCGTGTGCGGGACGATCCGCGTGCGGCGCGCGCGGCGCCGCGCGAGCGGTCCGGCCCGGTCAGCCTTCGACCTTCGAGAAATCGGCCACGGCGTCCATCACGGCGCGCAGCCTTGCGAGCAAACGCAGGCGGTTGCGGCGCAGTTCCGGCGCCGGATCGTTGACCGTGACGCGGTCGAAGAAGGCGTCCACCGGGCCACGCAGCGCTGCGAGGGCATCCATCGCGCGCTCGAAGTCCTCCGCCGCGAGGTCGCGCTCGACGCGGTCGGCCGCGGTCTCGAGCGCCTCCGCGAGGGCTTCTTCCTCGGGGGCCTTGAGGAGGTGGCGCTCGTAGCCCGTGTCGTAGGCGTGGCCGTCCTTGCGCTCCTCGATGCGGAGGATGTTGGCGGCGCGGCGGTGGGCGGTGAGCAGGTTGGCTCCGTCCTCGGTCGCGAGGAAGGCGCGGACGGCCTCGGCGCGGCGGAGGAGGCGGTTGAGGTCGTCGTCGGGCGTGGCGCCGAAGACGGCGGCGACGATATCGTGGCGCGCGCCTTCGGTGCGGAGCTGGACGCGCAAGCGCTCGGCGAGGAAGTCGAGCAGTTCGAGGCTGAGCTTGTAAACCGTCCGGCCGGGATGCGACGGCGCCGCGACCCGCTCCAGGAGTAACGGAGGCAGCCCCGGCGCCCGCGTCTTAAGGACGCCCTTGATCGCCTCTTCAAAGAGGTCGAGGAGGCCGAGCCGAAGGCCGTTCTCCCGCACGATCCGGATCACGCCGAGCGCCGCGCGCCGCAGAGCGAACGGATCGCCCGATCCCGTCGGCCGCTCCCCGACCGCGAAGAACCCGGCCAACTGGTCTAGCTTGTCGGCGAGCGCCACCGCGATCGCCACCGGTTCGTCCGGCACTGCGTCGTTCGGGCCGAGCGGCCGGTAATGCGCCGCAATCGCCTCCGCGACCTCAGGCTTCTTCTTCTCCTCCAGAGCGTAGTAGCGACCCATGACGCCCTGTAGCTCGGGGAACTCGCCCACCATGCCGCTGACGAGATCCGCTTTCGCGAGGCGCGCTGCATCCACCGCATCGTCGCGGTTGGCGCCGACAAGGGGCGCGATGAACTCTGCCAGCCACTCCAGCCGCTTCACCCGCTCGCCCTGGCTGCCGAGCTTGGCGTGGAACACCACCTGATCGAGCTTCGGCAGCCGGTCCACCAACCGCTCCTTGCGGTCCTGGTCCCAGAAGAACCGCGCGTCGGAGAGGCGCGCGCGCAGCACGCGCTCGTTGCCCGCGACGATCGCGGCGCCGCCGTCGCGCGCCTCGACGTTCGCCACCACGGCGAAGCGCGGCGCGGCGCGGCCGTCCGGGGTGCGCAGCGCGAAATAGCGCTGGTTCACGCGCATCGTCGTGCGCATCACCTCCGGCGGCAGGTCCATGAAGGCGTCGTCGATCCGCCCGAGCAGCGGCACCGGCCACTCGACGAGGCCCGCGACCTCGGTGAGCAGGCCCTCGTCGGGCACCACCTCGAAGCCCTCGGCGGCGGCGAGGCGCGCGACGCCCTCGCGGATGATCCGCGCGCGCTCCTCCGCCTCGACCACCACCTTCCGCGCGCGGAGGCCCTCGACGTAGTCCGCCGCGCTACGCACCGCGAAGGCGCCCGGGGCCATGATGCGGTGGCCCTCCGTCTCGTCGCCGCTGCGCAGGCCGTGCGCGTCATCCTCGCCCTGGCGCAGGTCGAAGGGCACCACCGCGCCGTCGAGCAGGCAGAGGATGCGCTTCAGCGGCCGCACCCAGGTGAAGCTGCCGCCGCGCCCCCAGCGCATGGATTTCGGCCAAGGGAAGGAGCGCAGAACTCCCGGCAGCGTTTCGGCCAATAGGGATGAAACCGAACGCCCTGGGACAATCGCTGAGGCGACGAGGGCTAAGGTCTTGCCGGATGGCCTCCAAGCAAGCCGGAGATCTCGCACTACTTTGCCCCTATCGGGAGCAGCGTACGCCTCTCCCCTCGCAAGGCACTCTACGGCCTCCTGCTGAAGTGCCTCGTCAAGCGCACCGAAGCGTCCAGCGACCTTTGTGCGAATGAATGCTGCCAGGACGGCCTTGGGGACGCCCTGCCTGGGACCACGCTCTTCCCACTGCTCCTCGGCCGTAATGGCCGGCACCTGCGCAGAAAGACCAATGCGCCGTGGCCCATAAAAAATTCGGGTTTCCTGCGGTACTACGCCAGATGAGGCCAACGCCCCAGTTAGCAGCCGCTTCAGGTCCTCCGCCGCGCGTGCCTGCATGCGCGCCGGAATTTCCTCGGAGAAGAGTTCGAGCAGGAGTTCGGCCATCGGCTCAGCCCCCCCGGCTTGGGGAGCAGCCCGGCGCTTGCCCCGATTCCTTGCGCGCGCCCCCTTCCCCGGCCAGCCAGGCCTCGCAGCACCCCTTCGCCAGCGCCCGCACGCGGCCGATGAAGGCCGCCCGCTCCGCCACGCTGATCGCGCCCCGCGCGTCCAGCAGGTTGAACCGGTGGCTCGCCTTGATGCACTGGTCGTAGGCCGGCAGCGCCAGCCCCTGCGCGAGCAGCGCGTTGCACTCCCGCTCCGCGTCCTCGAAGTGGCGGAACAGTGTGGGCACGTCGGCGTATTCGAAGTTGAAGGCGCTGTATTCCTTCTCCGCGCGCAGGAACACCTCGCCGTAGGTCACGCCGCGGCCGTTGAAGTCGAGGTCGAAGACGTTCTCGACCCCCTGGATGTACATCGCCAGGCGCTCGAGGCCGTAGGTCAGCTCGCAGCTCGGCACCTCGCAGGCGATGCCGCCGACCTGCTGGAAGTAGGTGAACTGCGTCACCTCCATCCCGTCGCACCAGACCTCCCAGCCGAGGCCCCAGGCGCCGAGGGTCGGGCTCTCCCAGTCGTCCTCGACGAAACGGATGTCGTGCAGCAGCGGGTCTATGCCGAGCGCCTTGTAGCTCTCGATCAGCAGGGCCTGCGGATCGGGCGGCGAGGGCTTCAGGATGACCTGGTACTGGTAGTAGTGCTGCAGCCGGTTCGGGTTCTCGCCGTAGCGCCCGTCCGCCGGGCGGCGGGAGGGCTGGACATAGGCCGCGTTCCAGGGCCGCGGGCCGAGCGCGCGCAGCGTCGTCGCGGGGTGGAAGGTGCCGGCGCCGACCTCCATGTCGTAGGGCTGCAGGATCAGGCAGCCCTGCCCGCTCCAGAAGGCGTGCAGGCGCAGGATGATGTCCTGGAAGCTCGGCGGCTTCCCGTTCTCGCGCATCGTTCGGTCTTGCAGCCGTTGTGGTGCGGCGCAGCATAGGGGCCGCTCCCCGCCCTCGCAAGGAACGCACCCATGCCCGCCCCGGACGCCACCGCTCTTATCCGCCGCTACTACGAGGCCTTCAACGCCGGCGACCGGCCCGGGATGCTGGCGCTGCTCACCGAGGACGTGATCCACGACATCAACCAGGGCGGGCGGGAGACCGGGCGCGAGGCCTTCGCCGCCTTCCTCGCTCATATGGACCGCTGCTATCGCGA
>JADGHI010000590.1 GCA_019689515.1 Acetobacteraceae bacterium
CCGGGCGAGCGCCAGCCCGGCGGCCCGCAGCGAGAAGAGGAGAACGTCTGAGGCGAGCACCCCGCCGCGCCGCTCTGCGCGCGCTCCTGGGTTCCGCCGCCGCCGCGCTCGCGCTCGGTCGCCGCGCGGCGCACGCGGCGGAGGGCTATCCGACCAAGCCCCTCCGCCTCATCGTCCCCTATGCGCCGGGCACCGCGACCGACCTGCTGGCGCGGCAGCTCGCGCCGAAGCTCGGCGACCTGCTCGGCCAGCCGCTGGTGATCGAGAACCGCGCCGGGGCGGGCGGCATCGTCGGCGCCCAGGCCGTCGCGCGCGCCACGCCCGACGGCTACACCCTGGGCTTCGCCGGCAGCCAGACCCACGCGATCAACGTCAGCCTCTACCGGAACCTGCCCTACAACCCGGTGACGGACTTCGCCCCGATCGCGCGGATCGCCAGCCAGCCGATGGTGCTCGTGGTCCATCCGGACGTGCCGGCGCGCTCGGTGGCGGAGCTGGTCGCGCTGGCGCGGGCGCGCCCCGGGCAACTCAACTTCGCCTCGACCGGCAGCGGCACCTCGGCCCATCTCTCGGGAGAGACGCTGCGCACCCAGGCGCGCATCGACATCGTCCACGTGCCCTATGCGAGCAGCGGCCAGGTCTTCGCCGAGCTGCTCGCCGGGCGCACGCAGCTGATGTTCTATCCCTACCAGCCGCTCAAGCCGCACATCGACACCGGACGGCTTGTGCCCCTGGCGACCACCGGCGAGACGCGGCCCGCCTGGCTGCCGAACCTGCCGACGATGATCGAGGCCGGCTATCCGAACTTCGTCGTCATCCCCTGGTTCGCGCTCTTTGCCCCGGCCGGCACGCCGACGACGGTCGCGGAAGCGTTGAGCGAGGCGAGCCGCCGCGCGCTGGCCGATCCTGAAATCCGTGCCGCCCTCGCGGCAAGCGGGACCGAACCCTACTTCGCCGGTCCGGCGGACCTCGCGGCCTTCACGAACTCGGAGATCGAGCGGTACCGCGAGGTCATCGCCGCCTCCGGCGCGCGGGTGGATTGAGGAGGCGGGCGATGGCGGACACCGGCATCGGCAACGCCGCCGCGATCGTGGGGATCGGCCGCGCCATGGCCTGGCGCGACGACCCGGACGGGCCGAAGACGCCCCTGCAGCTCGGCGCGCTGGCGGCAGTCCGCGCCATGCAGGCGGCGGGGATCAAGCGATCGGAGGTGGGCGCGCTGTTCACCGGCCGCACGCCGCAGTCCTACATGGTGCTGCAGTACAACCAGGCGCTGCTGAACGAGCTGAAGATCGGCCCGACCTTCAACTCCGAGGTCACGGCGCATGGCGGCGGAGCACTTGGCACCCTCCAGCTCGCCGCGCTGGCGCTGCATGCGGGCGTCATCGACTACGCGCTCTGCGTGACCAACGAGGCGAGCGGGATTTGGATGGATCAGGTCGGCTCCAACGCCGCCTGGGAGGGTGACCTACAGTTCGAGGCGCCTTACGGCGCCTCCACGCCCTCGCTCTACGCGCAGTTCGCCTGCCGCTACATGCACGAGACCGGCACGACGCCGGAGATGTGCGCGCAGGTCGCGGTGGAGAACCGCCGCTGGGCACTCGATCACCCGCACGCGGCGATGCGCCACAAGGGGCCGATCACGGTCGAGGATGTGCTGTCCTCGCGCATGATCGCCTCGCCGCTGCGCCTGCTCGACTGCGCGGTGTGGTACCCGGGCGGCATCGCCACCGCGGTCGTGCTGACGCGCGCGGAGCTGGCGCGCAGCGGCCGCCATGCGGAGGTCACCTGGCTCGCCGGGTTCGGCCAGTGCAGCACGCATGAATGGGTGGGCGAGCGCATGGGCGGCTGGGGCTTCGCGCCGCTCGAGGACGGACCGAACCTGGTGCGCACCGGCACAGCGGTGGCGGCGAAGCAGGCCTACGCCATGGCTGGCGTCGGCCCGAGCGACATGCAGATCGCCCAGAGCTCCGCGCCCTTCACCTTCGCCAACCTGATCATCCTGGAGGAGCTGGGCTTCTGCCCGCCCGGCGAGGGCGGGCGCTTCGTGGCCGACGGCGGCATCGCCTACGAGGGCGGCCTGCCCTTCAACACCATCGGTGGCTACCTCTCCTTCGGCCAGGTCGCGCAGGGGCTCTACAACCTGCAGGAGGTCGTGGACCAGATCCACGGCCGCGCCGAGGGGCGTCAGGTGCCGAATGTCGAACGCGGCATCGTCCACGGGCATGGCGGCCCGATGGCGTGCCACTCCGTCGTCATCGTCTCGAAGGAGCCGACCCGATGAGCGCAGGGACGACAGCCGCCGCCGGCGTCACCGATTGGTCGCACGGCGTCCCGCTGCGGGCGGGCGACTGGTTCATCGGCCTCTACCAGCCCTCGCCCGAGACCGCCGGCTTCTGGCAGGCAGTGCAGCGGCATGAGCTGGTGCTGAAGTGGTGCGCGGGTTGCGGGAAGTGCTTCCACCCGAAGCGCATCGTCTGCACCGACTGCGGCTCCCCGGACCTGACGTGGCGGCAGGCCTCCGGGCGCGGGACCGTGTACAGCTTCAGCGAGGTGCACCGCGCGCCAAGCCCCGACTTCGCCGGGTCCGTGCCCTACACGGTGGGGCTGGTGGCGTTGGAGGAGGGCGTGCACCTGTTTACGCGCTTCATCGCCGGGCCCGGCCCGATCGCGATCGGGGCGCCGGCGCGGGTTGACTTCCGCGTGTTGGAGACGGGGCAGCTTCTGCCCGTGTTCCTCGTGGGGACAGCGGCATGAGCCGACCTGGGCCACTGGCCGGCATCCGCGTGCTCGACACCACGCGGGCGCTCGCCGGGCCGCTCTGCACCATGGTCATGGCCCTGTCGCTATAACACA
>JADGHI010000591.1 GCA_019689515.1 Acetobacteraceae bacterium
AGCCAGGGCAGCAGCGGCTGGGGGCGGCTCCGATCGGGGCGCCGGAGGGGATGGTGCGGCAGCGGCGGAGGCCGCGGCGGACGCGGCAGCGGCCGTTCGCGCGGGCGCCGCGGCGGTAGCCGCCTCCCGCTGTTGTGAGGCGGGGTCGGGCGGCGTGGGCGCCGGCTGCCTGGCCGACCGCGTCCGGGCCAGCGAGGATTCAGCGGACGCCGCTGCGGGCCGGTCCGTATCTTCAGGCGGCTTGGCCATGGCATCGCGTGCCGCGGCGGTGTTGTCGGCGGCGGCCGGAGCCGCTGCCTCCGCAGCCGGCGGGGTTGGCGCGCGATCGCCGGTGGAAGGCATTGCGGGCGGTGGCGCCTGACCGGCGGGCGACGTGCCCCTCGGCTCGCCCTCTCCCGGCGGTGCCTCCGCGTGACCGGGAGCGCCGCCCGACTCTCCGGTGGTCACGACCGGAATGGCGATGCCCGCAGCGGCGCCATCCCCCGCCGCAGACCGGGGTGCATCGGTGACGGCCGATGGCGGCCGCAAGCCGAACCGCGGGTCGAGCAGCGCCAGTGCGGGCAGCCCCAGAGCCAGCAGCACGACCAGGGCAGTGACCGCGTAGCGCCTGCGCCGGGCGCGCACGGCACGCCGGCGGCGGCGGTGCAGCCTGGCGGAGTCCGGTGGCACCAGGGGTGGCGGGGCCGGCGGCAGCACCACTGCGGAGCGCAGCGGCGCCGTGGGCGGCGCCGCCTCGACCGGCTCTGCCCGCCGAGAATCGATCTGGCTTCGCGCCGTCCTTGCCTTGGTCGCTGCGGCCGGGGTGGCGGCGATCGGGTCCCGCGCTGTCGAATCCGCGACCGGCGGCGGTGCGGCACGCCTGGCATCCGAAGGCGGGGCCGCAACCCCAGCGCCGGTCTCCCGGACGGCATCCGCAGCGGGCCGATCCGGCGACGGGGCCTCCGCCCCCGCGCCTCGCGCCGGGGCGGCGGCGGCGTCGGAAGCGGGCGAGCGGCTGCCTCTGGCGACCGGCACTGCGCCGCAGTGCGTCCCCTGGTCCGCCGCGCTCCGCCCCTCGGCTGCATCGAGCGCCGCCTGCATCCGTTTGAGGGCCCGGGCGAAGCCGATCGCCGCCTCGGCCCGGCTCACGACATAGGTCTGGTCGAGGCCCTCGGGGCCGCGGAGGTGCAGGGTGCCGTAGCGCAGGATCGGCAGGCGCCTCGTGTCCGGATGGTGCAGATCCGGCGTGCCGTCCTCGCGCAGCCGCGACCAGCCGTGACCGACCACCGCATCGGCAGCGTCGGGCGGGATCTCTCCCGGCTCCAGCAGACGGATCGTGGTGGCTTCGGCGTGCAACTCGCGCAGGTCGAACACCGTGATCCGCGGTCCGCCCTCCCCGCGCAGGCGCGGCGCGCCGTCGTCATGGAGGAGGCAGAAGCCAGGAAACAGATCGAGCGCCGTGCCGGCCGCATCGGCCAGGCGGAGGCCAGGCGGGTCGCTCGCCACCGGACCGGAGCGCGCGGTGCCGAAGCTCACCGGACGCAGCACGCCTCCGGGCTCGATGCCCGCTGCCTCGCCGCCGGCGGGGGCCGTCACCGCCGCGGCGCGTGGACGGCCCGCCGGGGCAGGCGCCGTCCCCTGGCGGCACACTTCCCAGATCCGGTCCGTAGCGGCCAGCGCCGCATGCGCGGCGGACAAGTTGGCGAATGCTTCGAGCGTGGGTGCATCGAGATCCGTACCCACCGGAACGCGGCAGGTGGTGAGCCGCATCGCCAGTTCCCGCGCCTCCTCGCTGGCCTCGGCGAAGGCGGCCTCGAGGGCGGCAATGCTGCGGCGCCGGAGCCAGCGGAGGGGACTGCCGAGGGCGGCCTCCATGGCGCGGTGCGCGGCGTCGCACCGGGCCTGGGCCGCGGGCAGTGCAGCCGCGATGCGCGCCCGGCCCCTTGCGGCCTCACGGAGCACGCGCTCCAGGAGGCGGAGGCCGGGGTGAAAAGCCTCGGCGGCCTGGGCGTCGTCGGCTGCCGCCGGGCGCGTGGACCAAGCCCGCGAGCCCTCGGGTTCCGCCCTCGGTGCGATGCGGTCTCCGGCGCCGTTCGGCGGCGCTAGCGTGGCCAGCTCCGTCTCGGGTTGCGGCCGGGCTGCAGCGGCAGCGGCGCCGGCGGCGACCAGCCTCGCCGCTTCGCCTGAGGCTTTCGGACGGGCGGGCGGCGGCGGCGCTGTGGCCTCGGCCGGTACGACTATGCCGAGCCGTCCGGCGCGGACGCTCAGGCGGAGTTCCGGAAACGGCGAGGCGGACGGCGCTTGGTGCAACGGCATCGGTGGTGAAGGCGGCCCCATCTGGCGCGGGCCCTGGCCGGCAACAGGCCTCAAGGCCGCGCGGCGATCCCCCAGCGTCGCCGGATCGGCGGCGCGGCCCGCGCAGGCGAGCGCGAGCGAGTGGCATAATGATCGGGCCGGCTCCGGGTTCCGGCGCCAGGGCGTTCCCGTCCCGGGTGTGTCCCGTTACGCGACGGTAGCGGGGCGTTCCGGATGGGGCTCCGGGAGTGTCGGCCGTGCGGGCCGGCCCCCCCTGAGCGCCGTCGAAGGCGGTGAGCGTCCGCCCGCCGGCAACATCACGGAGGCGATCAGCGGCGCGTCGATTCCAATCCGCGCCGCACGGCCACGCGCAGATTTACGATGGGCGGCCACCCGGCGGACCCGAATTATTTGCATTTTCGCCACAGTCTTGAGTTGTAAGAATGCAACGGACTGCGCATTTCCATTGATCGCGGAGTCGTGAGTAAGTATATTGTGCGCATGATCACGGCGACGTGATCGCCAACAGCAGCATGAGGCCCGCCATGGCCACTGCTCCATCCCGCCC
>JADGHI010000592.1 GCA_019689515.1 Acetobacteraceae bacterium
GGAACAGGCCGAGCAGGGCTGGCGCCACCCCCTCCGGTCCCGCGGCGAGCCCCCAGCCCAGCGCGCCGAGCAGCGCGGCTTGCGTCAGCAGTCCGCCGAGCGCCCCGCCCCAGGCGCCGCGCGCCGCCAGGCGGCGCTGGGCGGCGGCCAGGGCGGCGTCCGCCTCCGCGAGGCGCGCCGCGGCGCGGCCCTCGGCATTGGCTGCCAGCGTGTCCTCGATGCCGGTCAGCGGGTCCACCACCGCGGCGCGCAGCCCGCCCTGCGCCTCCGCGGTCCCCTGCGCCGCCCGCGCCGCGCCGGGCGCGAGCACCAGCGGGGCGAGCAGCGCCAGGGCAAGCGGCAGCGCGACCAGGGCCGCGAGCCCCGGCGCGAGCGCGCCGAGCAGCAGCGCGATCGCCAGCACCACGACGAGCGCCGCCACGCCCGGGACCAGCGTGCGGAGATAGAGCCCGTCCAGCGCCTCGACATCGGCGACGAGCCGGCCGAGCAGGTCGCCGGCGCGGCGCAGGCCGAGCCCCGCCGGCAGCCGCTCCGCGAGGCGGCGGAAGAACCAGAGCCGCGTTTCGGCCAGGGCGCGGAAGGTCGCCTCGTGGGTCGCCAGACGCTCGGCGTAGCGGGCCAGCGGCCGCAGCAGCACCAGCGGCCGAAGCACGACCAGCGCGGCCAGGCCGGAGACGAGGCCCGCGGCCGCCAGCCCGGTCCGCGCCGCGCCGCCGCCGTCCGCCGCCGAGCCGGCGACGCCCAGCCCCGCCAGGGCCAGCAGCGCCAGGCCGAGCAGCGCCGCGACCACCGCGATGGCCGCGCCCACCCCGAGCCAGCCTGCATGACCGCCCCAGAGCTCGGTGAGCACGCGCGCGAGGTCGCGCCGCATCGTGGCAGTGCTCTCTCCGGCGGCTTCGGAGTCGTGCCGCAGCATGGCTAGGCTCCCGCGGCCCGCGCCGTGCCGAGCGCCCGGCCGGCGGCGATCTCCAGCACCCGCGCCCCGCGCAGCGCGCCGTTGCGCGCCGTGCGCGAATGGGTGGCGATGATCGCGGTGCGGCCGACGCAGAGGCGGCGCAGGCTCTCCCACATCGCCGCCTCGGTGCCTGGATCGAGATGCGCTGTCGGCTCGTCGAGCAGCACGAGCGGCACGTCGCGCAGGAAGGCGCGGGCGACCGCCACGCGCTGCGCCTGGCCGCCGGAGAGGCCCCAGCCGCCTTCGCCGACCAGGGTGTCGAGCCCCTGCGGCAGCGCGGCGGCGAACTCCATGACGCCGGCCGCGCGGGCGGCGGCCTCGATCTGGGCGTCGGTGGCGTCGGGACGGGCGAGGCGGATGTTCTCGCGGAGCGTTGCGCGGAACAGGTGCGCGCGCTGGCCGACATAGGCGGAGAGCCGGCGCAGCTCCGACGGGCGCAGCAGGGTGACATCGCGGCCGTTGATCGCGATGCGCCCCCCGTCGGGCCGGACGAAGCCCATCAGCAGGCGCAGCACCGAGGTCTTGCCGGAGCCCGAGGCGCCGGCGAGCACCAATGTCTCGCCGGGCAGGACGCGGAAGCTCAGCCCGTCCAGCGCCGGGGGGCGGGTCGGGTCGTAGGAGAGGCGGACGTCCTGGAAGGTGACCGTGACCTTCGGCGGCACCTCGGCGAGCAGCAGGCCCGGCTGGGGCGCTGGCCAGTCCGGCCGCGCCTCGTCGAGCAGCGGCGCCAGGGCGGCCGCCGCGCCACGCGCCGCGAGCCGTTCGTGGTAGGCGGCGGCGAAGCCGCGCAGCGGCGCGAAGAAGGCGGGCACCAGCAGCAGCACGAACAGGCCCTCCGCCGCCGCCTGCCCCTGGGGGGCGCCGGCCGTGGCCGCGGCGGCAGCGGCCAGCGCCGCGCCGTGGCGGATGGCGAGCAGCGCCAGCGCGCCCGCGGCGATCAGCTCCAGCCCGGCCGAGGAAAGGAAGGCCACCCGCAGGACGCGCATGGTGCGCCGGCGCAGCTCCTGGGCCACGGCGCCGAGCCGGTTGGCCTCCGCCTCCTGCTGGTTGAACAGCACCAGGGTCGGCAGGCCGCGCATGCGGTCCAGGAAGCGCCCCGAGAGGCGTTGCAGCGCGTCGAACTGCCGCCGCGCGGCCTGAGCGGCGCCGATCCCGCTCACGCCCTGCACCAGCGGCACCAACAGGCCGGCGGCGAGCAGGATCAGGCCGCTCGCCGGATCGGCGAGCAAGGCGGCGGCGCCGGCGACCAGCACGGGGGCGAGCAGGGCGAGGGCGGCGGCGGGGAGCCAGCGGGCGAAATAGCCCTCCAGCGCCTCGATCCGGTCCACGACCAGGGCGGTGCGCTCGCCGACTGGGCGGGCGTCGAGCGGGCCGGCCTCAAGCAGCCGGGCGAAGGCAGCCGCGCGCAGCCGGGCCTTGGCCGCCTCGCCCGCCGCCTGCTGCGCCCGCTCCTGCGCCAGGCCGAGGCCGGTCGTGACCAGGGCGAGGGCGGCGGCACCGGCGAACTCGGGCCAGCCCGCTTCGGTGCCGAGACCGAGCAGCGCGGCGAGCAGGCGCGCGATCAGCCACGCCTGGGCGATGGCGGCGAGCGTGCCGGCGAGGCCGAGCAGCACCGGTGCGACCAGCCGGCCGCGCTCGGCCCGCGCCGCGTGCGCGAGCAGCCGGCGCGCGGCGGCCTCGGTGGCGACGGCGTGTTCGGCGGTGGCGTCTGCGGGGGCCATGCTGTTTCCTTCTAGGCGGCAGGTCGGTCCGCGTCACCGGGCCGAAGCGCCGCTCCGCCATGCGCCCGAAGGCAGGGCGGCGAGGCGGCTGCTCTGGGGAGGGACTCGGGGCGCCCATCCCGGCGAATCCGGCGGGCGGCGGGCCAGGGGGCCTGCGG
>JADGHI010000593.1 GCA_019689515.1 Acetobacteraceae bacterium
GCCCACCGCCGCGCCGCTGCCGGTGACCCTCGCCCATCGCGCCGTCCTCGCCCTCGACCTCGGAACCACCACCGGCTGGGCGCTGCACAGCCAGGATGGCGGCATCACCTCCGGCACGATGACCTTCCGGCCGAGCCGGTTCGAGGGCGGAGGCATGCGCTACCTCCGCTTCCGCGGCTGGCTCGGCGAGGTGGCCGGGCTCTCCGGCGGCCTCGCTCGGGTCGTGTTCGAGGAGGTGCGGGCCCATGCCGGGACCGACGCGGCACATCTCTACGGCGGCTTCCTCGCCCACCTCTCCGCCTGGTGCGAGGAGCACGGTATCCCGTACCAGGGAGTGCCGGTCGCCACGATCAAGCGCTTCGCTACCGGCAAGGGGAACGCCGACAAGGCGGCCATGATCGCGGCCGTGCGCGCACGCGGCTTCGCGCCGGCGGACGACAACGAAGCGGACGCCATCGCCCTGCTGCTGTGGGCGACGGAGCAGCGGGGAGGCCGGGCGTGAGGCTCGCCGGTGCGCCGCGCCCGCCCCGGTCGTGCCTGGACCTGGCGCGCAGCCCGACCGCCGCGGCGGAGATGGAGGCGCTGCGCCGGCGCGCCTGGCACGAGCACGGCGTCGCTTCCCTGCCGATCGAGGACATCGCCGATCCTTGGCTGCGCCAGGCCGTCATCAACGAAGCCGCGCGGCGCTGGGGGCCACGCACCACAGGGGGACACAATGGCCGCTAAGCGCAGGCGCAAATCCAAGCTGGAGCATGAGAACCTGTCGAAGCCCACGAAGTGGCGCCTGCAGCACGGCGGCTTCTCCGAGCCGGTGCGCGAGGCGGACCCAGGGACCGGCACGCCGATCGCCCACCGGCGCGCGGTGGACACGCTGGGTGCGATGCTGGCCAACGGCACCATCACCCAGGCGATGCACGACGCCGGCGCGGTGTTCCGCGCGCAGTTCCGCGCCGCGGCGCTAGACACACTTCGGGCCATGCCGCTGGAGCGCATCCCGGCCGGCACGGGCGACCCGCTGACGGAGCGGCAGGTCGGGGCACGCCGCAAGGTGGCGGCGGCGCTGAACGCGCTCGGTGGTCACCGCAGCGCCGCCGGATCTTGCGCTTGGCATGTGCTGGGCTGCGAGGCTTCTGTGCGCGAGTGGGCGGCGCGCCAGGGCTGGGGTGGGCGCAACATTGGGCACAGCCAGGCACAGGGCATCCTGGTGGCAGCGTTGGGCGTCCTGGCGGGGCACTACGGGCTGCACCGGGAGGCGGCGCCAAGGTCCAGCGGTCGCGGCGCCCCTGGCAGCTAAGGGCGCCCTTGGCAGCCAAGAATTTGATGGGCGTGAAGATTTTGTATTAGGGTCGGATCGAATTCCTGGTGGACGCTTGCTGCGAAGGCTGGCCATCACAGGCCTGACCAAGGGTGTAGATGCCTGAGACCCTATGCTTCCAAGTGCCGGCGGACCATGAGCTCGAGACGATCGACGGCTGGTCGAGGATCGACTCAAGAACCTACTCGGCGGTCCGCGCGCACATAGTCGTAATCAAGCGGCGCGGCACTAAGCTGTTCACCGGGCCGACGTTGCGACGGATCGATGTGCCCGCAGGTTCGGAGTACGTCGTCAAGCGGAGGGACATCGTCACCGTCAAACACACGGCGGAGATACAGCGTTCGGTCCAGCAGACCGTGACCGACAGGATAACGCAAGAATTCTCGCAGAAGATCGCCGCCGAGATCAGCGCGTCAGGCGCGCTGCCTTCGGCGAAGGCGACCAGCGAGACACAGTTCAAGGCGATTGGGGAGCTCACAAATGCCGTTCAGCAGAGTCTAAACGCGAAGCGGGCTTTCGAGGTCCAGCTGACGCAAGAGGACGAACGGTCGATCGCCGTTAAGACGCGCAGCGACGGCAGTCGGGCGCCAGCCAAGCACCTCCATCTCTACGTCGGGGTGTGGCCATGGCGGTGGGACTTCTACTTGTACAAGGTCGAGATCCTGCGCCTAAGATACGAGAAAAGGTGGATCTGGCCTGACGTGAGGGAGACGTTCTCATCGAGAGTCTTGACACTGAAGCAGCCGCTTTTCTCGGTCCAGTTCTACGAGCCGCAGGAAGATTTCTCGATCAGCGACGGGGACCACGCGCCAGAGATCGAGGACCCAGAGGCGATCTCGATCGCGCCTTTGACGGTCGACCTGCCGAACGTCGAGTTCCCGCTGAATCCGACTCTCGAAGGTCTGGCGCGTCTGGCATTTCCGGTGACGGGTCAGGAGAGGCGGGAAGCCGCCTCGAGGCGAGCGAGCAGGGTGATCGCAAGGAAACCTGCCGCCGCGAAACCTGCGGCGAAGAGGACCCCCGCCGGGCGGGCCATGGTGGGCAGGGGTGCGACGGGCAAGGCCAGACCGAAGATGACCACCGCCAAGAAGCCCGCTGTGGCGAGGACCACGGCGAAGAGGAGCACTGCCAGGAAGCCTGCCGCAACGACGACGAAGGCTGCCAAGAAGGCCGCCACGGCGAAGACCGCCACGAAGCGGGGCACCGCCGGTAGGGCCACGGCCCAAAGGGGTGGATCCGCTAGAGCCGGTTCGGGTGGGCGAGCCGCGCGCTCGGCCGCGGCAAGGTCTCGCCGGCGATAGGCATGGAAGCCGACCAGGGATTCAGGGATTGGGCGAGTGGCACATCGGTCACAGCCAAGCGCAGGGCGTGCTGGCGGGACGCCAGGAACCGTCCAGGAGGTGAAACGCGCGGCCCGACTCAGCCTGTATTCTTGCCGGTGAGGAGCGAGTCGTGACCCGCTATCCAGCAGGCTTCCGCTTCCAGGAGTGGTCCTTCACGGGCACCCAGAC
>JADGHI010000594.1 GCA_019689515.1 Acetobacteraceae bacterium
TCCCTGGGGCGGGCGCAGCGCCATCATCGTCGTGCTGCCGGAGCCGGTGACGCCGTAGGCCCGGCGTGGCGGCGTGCGCGCAACACCGCGCGCAATCCACGCAACGCACGGCGACATCGGGCCGCAATACGAGGCTGGCAGACTCACCCACATGAGCGGGGCCGGGCATCCGGTGCCCGCCGCCCGGAAGGAGCCAGCCCGACCATGTTCGCCACCAGTCATCCCGCCATGTCGAGGGCCGCACGGCGCCTCGGCACCCTGTTCGCCACCTGGCGCGACCGCCACCGGGAGCGTCAGCAGCTCGCCGCGATGGGCGAGCGCGAGCTGCGCGACATCGGCCTCGCCGCGTCCGACATCCGCTCCGAGATCAGCAAGCCGTTCTGGCGCGGCTGAAGGCGTGCGCGCGCCCTGCCGGCGCGCGCGCGCCGGCGTGGATTGACGCCCTTCCGATCGCCTGCGACGGTTCCTTTCGGGAGGAACCGTGAATGGCTGTTTCGGTAGAGTGGCGGAAGACCCTCGTCGAGGTCGCCGGAGTGAAGGTCGCGCTGCACCGCGCCGGCAGCGGCCCGCCGCTGCTGGTCCTGCACCGCGACACCGGCACGCCCGACCGCCTGCCCTTCTACGACGCGCTCGCCGAACGCTTCGACGTGCTGATCCCGCGCCATCCGGGATACGGCAGCGAGGCTGAGAGGCCGGACTGGATGCGTAGTGTGCGCGACCTCGCGGTGGTGCACCGCTGGCTCCTCTCGGCGCTCGGCATCGAGCGGGTGGCGGCGCTGCTCGGCCTCGGCTTCGGTGGCTGGGTCGCGGTGGAGATGGCGACGATGGCGCCGCGGGACCTGGAGAGGCTCGTGCTGGTTGGGCCGATGGGGATCAAGCCGCCGGGCGACGACAACATCCTCGACCAGGCGCTGCTGAGCTACATCGACTACGCCCGCGCCGGCTTCCACGATCAGGCGCGGTTCGACGCGATCTTCGGCGACGATCCCTCGACCGACCAGCTCGTCGAGTGGGACATCTGCCGCGAGATGAACTTCCGCATCGCGTGGAAGCCCTACATGTACAGCCAGACCCTGCCGCACCTGCTCGGCGCGGTGCAGGTGCCGGCGCTGGTCGTGTGGGGCGCCGAGGACCGCGTGGTGCCGCCGAGCGCCGCCGATCGCTGGATGTCGGGGCTGCGCGGCGCGCGGCTCGAGACGATGGCGCAGTGCGGCCACTGCGTGGAGATGGAGAAGCCGGCGGAGCTGGCGCGGCTGGTCGCCGGCTTCGTCGCGGGCTGAGGCGGGAGGAGGCACACGCCATGGAGATCCTGTACTTCACCGAGCAGCCCATGTCCGCCTACCCGGCCGAGGAGGGGCGGAAGTTCGGCGCGACGGCGCTGATGTTCCCCAACAAGCACTTCGACCCGGTCGCCGGCTCGCGCCTCTACAACGAGTACATCGAGCAGTACCAGTACGCCGAGGAGGTCGGCTTCGACGGCATCATGCTGAACGAGCACCACAATGCGCCGTTCTGCATGCAGGCCAAGTGCAACATCTTCGCCTCGATCCTCGCCGCCATCACGAAGCGCGTGAAGATCGTGCTGCTCGGCAACCCGCTGCCGCTCGCCGAGAATCCGGTGCGGCTGGCGGAAGAGCTGGCGATGATCGACATGATCTCGAAGGGGCGGCTCGTCTCCGGCTTCGTGCGCGGCGGCGGGCAGGAGCAGCTCGCGACCGGGGTGAACCCGGCCTACAACCGCGAGCGCTTCGAGGAGGCGCACGACCTCATCGTCAAGACCTGGACGCAGTTCGGCCCCTTCCGCTGGGAGGGCACGCACTACCAGCAGCGCGTGGTGAACCCCTGGGCGCTGCCGCTGCAGAAGCCCCATCCGCGCATCTGGATCCCCGGCGTGATCAGCCGCGAGACGGTGGTCTGGGCGGCGCGGCACCGCTACCCCTACATCGCGCTCAACACCACCGTCGAGCAGACGCAGCGCATCTGGAAGCTCTACGACGACACCGCCGCCGAGGTCGGCTTCGAGAGCGGCCCGCCCTATCACGGCTACCTCAAGCAGGTGCACGTGGCGGAGACCGAGGAGAAGGCGATCGAGAACGCGCGGCAGTTCATGTGGATGCAGGGGGAGTTCACCGGCCTCGCACATCCCGTGTGGAGCACGCCCTCCGGCTATTCCTCGCCGGAGAACCGGCGGGGGTTCGTGGAATTCTCGGTCGGCCGGGGCTCCAACCCGCGGCGGCGGCCGCCCTTCGAGGAACAGCTCGCCAGCAACATGATCATCGCCGGCACGCCGAAGACGGTGATCGCCAAGCTCCGGCACGTGATGGAGCAGACCCGGCCGGGGATCATGTCGCTGTGGGCGAACGACGGCGCGGTGTCGCACAAGGACTCGATGACCTGCATCCGCCTGTTCGGGCAGGAGGTGCTGCCGGCGATGCGCGAGATCGCGAAGGAGCTGGACCTCAAGAGCCCGTTCGAGGCGGAGACGCCGGTCAGCCTCGCCTACTCGACCGACCTGAAGCCGCGGGCGCCCGTCGCCGCGGCGGAGTGAGGCCCGGCGCGGCGCGCCCGCCGTTCGCCAGGCTGTTTTCCGCCTCGCCCGGGTGCGGGCGGGCGCAGGCCGGGGGACCGAGGTTCGGTTCTACCGGAAGGCCCCTCGGCCGCGAGACGTTTCCATCCGGCCCCGGCCCTGACGCCGCGGGCCGTATCCCTGGAGGGAGAGCACCGACCGATGCCCGACGATGCCGCCGCCACGACCACGCCCGTGAAGGACCGCGCCCTCGGTTCCGCCTGGGAGGACGCCTGGCTGCTCGACGGGGTGCGCACGC
>JADGHI010000595.1 GCA_019689515.1 Acetobacteraceae bacterium
GGGGTGGCGGCTGGGTACGCATCCCTTCGGGCTGATAGGGCGGGATGTTGCGCAGCGCCTCCTCCGGATCGGCGAGGGTAGCCCTCGGCGCCTCCTGGACCGGCCAGATGTCGCCCGGCTCCGGAGTCAGCGGCGGGGCGGGCGTGGCGGCCGTCCCGCCGTTGACCACACGCTGTGCCGTCAGGCTGTTCGCTGGCGGCATGTGGGCTGTGACGGGCGCCCAGGGGGGCGTGACGTCGAGCGCCGTGCAGCCCCCTGCCAGCACCGCCAGCGCGGACGCCGCTACGCAGGCGCGGGCCGCGGTCGCGGTGCTTGCCCGTCGCTCGCCGCCGCTGCTGCCGCCACCCGCAAGCAGTGCCGCCGTTCCAATGCGCCCGTGGCCGATCATGCCGCTCGCACTCCTCGACATCCTCACCGCGCTGCCGCCGTCTCGCACCATGCGCCGCCGGCCTGGGTCGCTCAAGGCCGCACCACCGGTGGCTCGGAACGCTCCGCGGCAGCGGCCTTCGCCGTGGCACCCGGAAGCGCCTCCGCCGCATCGGGAAGCTGCACCACCCCGGCCGCCGCTGCGTGCGGAGCGCCGCCGCCCACCGGTCCATGCCGCTCGCTCGCCGCGTGGCGCAGCCCAGCCAGGAGGTAGTCCCAGCCTGTCACCAGCGTCAGCACCGCCGCGGTCCACAGCATCGCCTCGCCGATGAACGAGATGGGAAGGAAGTCGAGGAAGATCACCCCCGCCCCCGAATCGCCGGCGAGCAGCGTGCCCAGCGCGCCCATCTGGAATCCGGTCTTCCACTTGGCCAGACGCGTGACCGGCAGGCCGAGCCTGATCCCGGCGAGGAACTCGCGCAGGCCGGAGACCAGGATCTCGCGCAGCAGGATCACGATCGCGGGAAACAGCCCGAAGGCCGAGAGCCGGCCATGCCCGGCCAGCAGCATCAGCGCCGCGCCGACCAGCAGCTTGTCGGCGATCGGGTCGAGCATGCGGCCGAAGGAACTGATCTGCCGGCGCTGCCGCGCGATCTTGCCGTCGAAGTAGTCGGTGACCGCCGCGGCGGAGAAGACGATGCAGGAGGCGAGGTCCGCCCAGGGCCGCTCCAGCGAGGCAAAGAACACCACGAGCGGGATCGCGGCGATCCGCGAGAGGGTGAGCAGATTGGGAAGGTCGGTCGGCACGGGACGGGTCGCGGCGCTCGCTCGGGTGCGGTTCAGCCGGAGGTTCTAGCCGCGACGGAGCCGGGGTGGAAATGCTCGTGGATGCGCCGCGCGAGCGCCGCGCCGATGCCGGGGCAAGCCTCGAGATCGGCGAGGCCGGCCTGCTTCACGCCGCGGGCCGAGCCGAAATGGTTCAGCAGCGCGCGCTTGGTCGCGGGGCCGACGCCCGGCACCTCGTCCAGCTCGCTCCGCACCAGCGATTTCGAGCGGCCGGCGCGGTGCGCGGAGATGGCGAAGCGGTGCGCCTCGTCGCGCAGGCGCTGGAGGTAATAGAGCACCGGATCGCGCGGCGGGAGCTGGAAGGGCTCGCGCCCGGCCTGGTGGAACCACTCCCGCCCCGCATCGCGGTCCGGCCCCTTGGCGATGGCGACGACCGGGATGTCATGGCAGCCCAGCTCGTTCAGCACCGCGCGCGCTGCATTGAGCTGGCCCAGGCCGCCGTCGATCAGCACGAGGTCGGGCCAGGTGCCGGATTCGCGCAGCGGGTCCTCCTTCAGCGCGCGGCCGAACCGGCGCTCGAACACCTCCCGCATCATGGCGAAGTCGTCGCCCGGCTTCACCGGGCCCTTGATGCCGAACTTGCGGTAGGCGTTCTTGAGGAAGCCGGCGGGACCGGCGACGATCATCACGCCATAGGCATTCGCACCCTGGATGTGGCTGTTGTCGTAGACTTCGATCCGCTCCGGTGCGGAGGCGAGGTCGAAGACCTTGGCCACGCCCTGAAGCAGCGCCTCCTGCGCGGTGCTCTCGGCCATGCGGCGCTCGAGCGCCTCGCGCGCGTTGGTCAGGGCATGCTCCACGGCGGCCCGCTTGTCGCCGCGTTGCGGCCGGTGCAGCTCGACCTTGCGGCCGGCGCGGGTGGAGAGCGCCTCGGCGACCAGCGCCTGCTCCGGCAGGTCGTGGCTGAGCAGGACGAGGGGCGGCGGCGGCAGGTCGTCGTAGAGCTGCGCGATGAAGCTCTGCAGGACCTCGCCCTCCTCCTGCTCGGCCTTGCCGTGGCCCAGGAAGAACGGGCGGTTGCCGTTGTTGCGGCCGCCGCGGAAGAAGAAGACCTGCACGCAGGACTGGCCGGCGAGCTGGTGGAGCGCGACCACGTCTGCGTCGCCCACGCCCTCCATGTTGATCCGGTCGCGGCCCTGCACATGGGTCAGGGCGCGGATGCGGTCGCGAATCGCGGCGGCGCGCTCGAATTCGAGGCGCTCCGCGGCCTCCTCCATCTCCTTCGCGAGCCGCCGCTGGATCGAGGGCGTGCCGCCGGAGAGGAAGTCCTTCGCCTCGCGCACCAGCGCCGCGTAGTCCTCCTGCGAGATGCGCTCGACGCAGGGCGCCGAGCAGCGGCGGATCTGGTAGAGCAGGCAGGGCCGGTCGCGGCTCTCGAACACCGTGTCGCGACAGGAGCGCAGCAGGAAGACGCGCTGCAGAGCGGTGAGCGTCTCGTTCACCGCCCAGGCCGAGGCGAAGGGGCCCCAGTAGCTCGCACCCTTGCGGCGCTCGCCGCGGTGCTTGGCGATCTGCGGGTACGGGTGGTCCTCGGTCAGCACCAGCCACGGATAGGATTTGTCGTCCCGCAGCACGATGTTGTAGCGCGGGCGCAGGCGCTTGATGAG
>JADGHI010000596.1 GCA_019689515.1 Acetobacteraceae bacterium
CGCTCGAGGTCCGCGGCTTCGCCCCAGCCCTGCTCGACGGCCCAGCGAGCGCCGCCCCGCAGCATGGCGTCCATGGCCACAGGATCGAGCGTGATCGCGCCCTCGCTGCCCACCCCCGCCGGGATGGCGCGGGCGAGCGCGTCGGCGAGCGCGTCCTTCACGCGTTCCACCTCCGCCAGCGGGAGGCCCGTGGTCATGGTGCGCACGCCGCAGGAGATGTCGAAGCCGACGCCGCCGGCGGAGACGACGCCGCCATGCTCCGCATCGAACGCGGCGACGCCGCCGATCGGGAAGCCATAGCCCCAGTGCGCGTCCGGCATCACGAAGCTCGCCCCGACGATGCCGGGCAGGGCTGCGACGTTGCTCGCCTGCTCGGCGACCTTGTCGTCCATCTCGCGGATCAGCGCCTCGTCGGCGCAGAGGATGGCGGGGACGCGCATGGCGCCGGTCGGCTCGATCCGCCAGGTGACATCGTCCAGCTTCGTCAGGCGTGCGGGATCCATGGCCGTGCCTCTCCTCGCTCGCTCGATGCGTCGGTCGGTTGCGCGATCGTGTTCAGACGTCCACGACGCAGGCTGCGCTCCAGCGGCCGTCGTCGGGCTCGCGCGCGACGCGCAGCGCCGTGACGGTCGCCCCCTTCGGCTCGACCGCGGGGGCGTGGCGGGCGATGTCCACGGGCTCGCCCCAGAGCCGGCCGCGCAGGCGGACGCCGCCTGGCCCGTCCTCGCCCTCGATGGTGACCGCGAAGCGCCCGAACAGCATCCGCCGCACCGCCATCTCGAACACCACCGCGTTGAGCCACTCCACCAGCAGGAGCTCAAGGTCGGGTGCCTCGCAGGCGACCTCGACCTCGGTCTCCGGGCGGACCTCGGCAGCGGTGACGATCCGCGTCAGGGCGAGCGCCGCCTGCTCGAAGGCGCGTGCCGGGCTCGGTCCCCAGCCGCGTACGCCGATATCGGCGCCGTGCGGGAAGTGCTCCCAGCCGATCTCGCGCGGCGCGTTTGCCGGTTGCGCCGCTGCTGCGGCCGTTTCGACGCGTTCCGTCGGCATCCTCCGGCTCCCTCCCGCGTCGTGGTGCCCGGCCCGCCGCGCAGGCTGCGGAGGTTGCCGCCACCCCGCATTGACCCGCGTCAAGGCGTCCCGCCGGCGCCCCGCCTAGGAAACGCGGCCTGGGCGCGGCGTTGTCGGTCCGCCGGTCGCTCGGCGAGCACCTGGGTCCGCGCCCCGGGAACCGCAACAGGGAGTACGCGGCATGCATCCTCCCGCCTCCTCTCCTGCCGTCGCGAGGACGGAGCCGCTCGTCGTTCCGCCTGTGGGGCTCCAGGGCACGCTGGAGCTGCCGGCGCGGCCCGAGGCCGTGGTCGTCTTCGCCCATGGCAGCGGCTCGAGCCGGTTCTGCCCGCGCAACCGCCAGGTCGCCGCAGCCCTGCACCACGCCGGCCTCGCCACGCTCCTGTTCGACCTGCTGACCGAGGACGAGGCCGCAGACCGGCGCAACGTGTTCGACATCGGCCTGCTCGCGCGCCGCCTGGAGGCCGCGGTCGAGTGCGTCGCCGCGCACGAGGCGACGGCGGGCCTGCCGGTCGGGCTGTTCGGCGCCAGCACCGGCGCCGCGGCCGCGCTGGTCGCCGCCGCCGGGCGGCCCGAGGCGGTCGGCGCCGTCGTCTCGCGCGGCGGGCGGCCGGACCTCGCGGGCGAGAAGCACCTCGCGCGCGTCACGGCGCCGACGCTGCTCATCGTCGGCGGCGAGGACCGCGAGGTGCTGCGCCTCAACGAGTGGGCCCGCTCCTGGATGACCTGCCCGACCGAGCTCACTGTCGTCCCGGGCGCGACGCACCTGTTCGAGGAGCCGGGCGCGCTGGACCAGGTGGCCCGCCTCGCCGCGAGCTGGTTCCTCCGCTGGCTCGCCCCGGAGCCGAGCCATGTGGCGGCCTGAGCGCGCCCTGTTCGCCGACCGAGCCGACGCGGGGCGCCGGCTCGGCGAGCGCCTCAAGGGCCTGAACCTCGACCGTCCGATCGTCTATGCCCTGCCGCGCGGCGGCGTCGCGGTGGCGGCGGAGGTCGCGGCGGCGCTCGGCGGCGCGCCGCTCGACCTCGTGCTGGTGCGCAAGCTCGGCGCCCCGGGCCAGCCGGAGCTCGCGCTCGGCGCCGTGGTGGACGGGGCGGAAGCGGAGACGGTGCTGAACGCCGACGTCGTCGCGCTCACCGGCGCCGACGAGGACTACATCGCGCGGGCGCGCGCGCAGGCGCTGGCCGAGATCGAGCGGCGCCGCCGGACCTACCTCGCCGGCCGCACGCGCCCCGATCCGCGCGGGCGCGCGGCCGTGGTCGTGGACGACGGGCTGGCGACCGGCGCCACCGCGCGCGCGGCGCTGCACGCGCTGCGCCGCCGCGGGCCGTCGCGCCTGGTGCTCGCGGTCCCGGTCGCGCCGCCTGAGACCATCGCGGCGCTGCGCGGCGATGCGGACGAGATCGTCTGCCTCGTGGAGAGCGCGATCCCCTTCGGCATCGGCGGCTGTTACGACGATTTCCACCAGCTCGACGACGCCGAGGTGGTGCGCCTGCTCGACGCGGCGGCGCGGCGGGCGCAGCCGTGACTGGCGCCGCCGTGACCGGCGCCGCGGCCCCGCCGTCGCCCGCGTCAGCTGGCCGCGGTCCCGCCGCGGATGCCGCTCCGTGCAATGGCGGCGACGCGGGCACGCACCTCCCGGTCATGCGCGGCGAGGGCGGTGCTGATCGTCACGCGATAGGGCGGGTCGGCTGCCTCGAGCGCGCGCAGCCGCGCCGGCCGGGCGGCGCCCCGCGCCGCGGCCTCG
>JADGHI010000597.1 GCA_019689515.1 Acetobacteraceae bacterium
CCCCCCGCCCCCGGCAGGCGGGCGCGGGATGGTCTGACCTTCGACATACTCCTTGTTACCCGGGAGGATATGCTCGCGCCGCCCGCCCGGCGCGCGGCGGAAGGTCGGCTCCCGGACGCCGGAGCCGGGGATCGTGATGGTCGCCCCCTGCTCGGTGTCCTTGACGCTGCGGCTGGCCGCGCTCTCGCGCACCGCCTCGCGCACCAGCGCCTTGGCGCGGCGGAGGAAGCGCTGCCGGTTGGCGAGGCTCTTTCCACCGGGATTGAGGCGGCGATCGATGATGTACATCGCACTCGGCTCCGCGTGGGCCTTCCCCGTGCCTCAGCCCGCCTGCTTCACGCGCATGTACCACTCGACCAGGCGACGCACCTGGCGCTCCGTATAGCCGCGGGCGACCATGCGCTCGACGAACTCCCCGTGCTTCTTCTCCGTCTCGCTGTCGCGCTTCGAGCCGAAGGAGATCACCGGCAGCAGCTCCTCCACCTGGCTGAACATGCGGCGCTCGATCACCTCCCTGATCTTTTCGTAGCTCGTCCAGGAAGGGTTACGCCCGCCGTTGTTGGCACGCGAGCGCAGCGCGAATTTCACAACCTCGTTGCGGAAGTCCTTCGGATTGGCGATGCCGGCGGGCTTCTCGATCTTGGTCAGCTCCAGGTTGAGCATCTCGCGGTTGAGGAGCTGACCCGTGTCCGGGTCCTTGAAGTCCTGATCCTCGATCCAGGCGTCGGCGTAGGCCACATAACGATCGAACAGGTTCTGGCCGTAGTCGTGGTAGCTCTCGAGGTACGCCTTCTGGATCTCGTGGCCGATGAACTCCGCGTAGCGCGGCGCGAGCTCGCCCTTGATGAATTCGAGGTAGCGCTTCTCCGTCTCCTCCGGGAACTGCTCGCGCCGGATCTGCTGCTCCAGCACGTACATCAGGTGGACCGGGTCGGCCGAGACCTCGTGCGTGTCG
The DNA here is from genome assembly GCA_019689515.1 of Acetobacteraceae bacterium. Taxonomy (GTDB): domain Bacteria; phylum Pseudomonadota; class Alphaproteobacteria; order Acetobacterales; family Acetobacteraceae; genus Caldovatus. The sequence continues at coordinate 956 of JADGHI010000597.1, forward strand.
TGGTTGAAGGTGGCAGCGAGGACCTTGAAGGCGAAGCGAGTGGAGATGCCGTCCATGCCCTCGTCCGGCCCGGCCGCGTCCTTGTACTCCTGCAGCGAGCGGGCGCGCGGGTCGGTATCCTTCAGGCTCTCACCGTCATAGACGCGCATCTTGGCGAACAGGTTGGAATTCTCGTGCCGGCGCAGGCGCGAGAGCACCGAGAAGCGGGCGAGCATCTCGAAGGTGCCGGGCGCGCAGGGCGCGCCCGCGAGCTCGCTGCCGCGCACGAGCTTCTCGTAGATCTTCTGCTCCTCCGTCACGCGCAGGCAGTACGGGACCTTGATGACGTAGATGCGGTCGATGAAGGCCTCGTTGTTGCGGTTGTTCTTGAAGGTCTGCCACTCCGCCTCGTTGGAGTGGGCCATGATGATGCCCTGGTAGGGGATGGCGCCGATGTTCTCGGTGCCGATGTAGCTGCCCTCCTGCGTCGCGGTCAGCAGCGGGTGCAGCATCTTGATCGGCGCCTTGAACATCTCGACGAACTCGAGCAGGCCCTGGTTGGACCGGTTCAGGCCGCCGGAGAAGGAGTAGGCATCCGGGTCGTTCTGCGCGAAGGTCTCCAGCCGGCGGATGTCCACCTTGCCAACGAGGGAGGAGATGTCCTGGTTGTTCTCGTCCCCCGGCTCCGTCTTGGCGATGGCGATTTGGCGCAGGCGCGAGGGGTGGATCTTCACCACGCGGAAGCGCGACACGTCGCCGCGGAACTCGTCGAGCCGCTTCACCGCCCAAGGGCTCATGAAGCCGGTCAGGCGGCGACGCGGGATGCCGTAGCGATCCTCGAGCACCGGCCCCATCTGCTCGGGGTCGAACAGGCCGAGCGGGCTCTCGAAGACCGGCGAGATCTGGTCGCCTGCCTTGAGCACGTAGATCGGCTCGACCTCCATCAGCGCCTTCAGGCGCTCGGCGAGCGAGGACTTGCCGCCGCCGACGGGGCCCAGCAGGTAGAGGATCTGCTTGCGCTCCTCGAGCCCCTGCGCGGCGTGGCGGAAGAAGCCGACGATCCGCTCGATCGTCTCCTCCATGCCGTAGAACTCGGAGAAGGCCGGGTAGCGGCGGATCGTGCGGTTCAGGAAGATGCGGCCCAGGCGCGGATCCTTCGAGGTATCTATGATCTCGGGCTCACCGATCGCGGCGAGCATGCGCTCGGCCGCGCTGGCGTACATCATCGGATCGCGCCGGCATCCTTCGAGGTACTCGGCGAGGGAGAGCTCCGTTTCCCGCCGCTGCTCGTAGTTGCGTGCGAAGCTGGCGAACAGATCGTCCATCGAGTAGGACATGGTCAGCATCAACCGGTCCTCCGGAGGCGGCGCGTCCACTGGAACGCCCGCGGAACTGCTTGGCTGACATCCGCCGGGTCAATTGAGCGTGGCCGGAATTCCCCTGGCCGACCCGGACGCCGTCGCGCCCACCGCGTAACGTGCCGCGTGTTCGCGCTCCCCCAAGCATCCATCATACCACTGACGTTGTTGCCGATGCGACAATGCCGTGGTGTTCGTGCGACGAAGCGCGCCGTTGGCACCACAGTTCCCCCTTTCACCCAATTCGAGATCGCCGGAGCGGTGCATAGCTGCACCACAAGCCCCGCATCGGTTGCGGGCGTCGCCGCGCGTGCTGGCAACGTGGCGCGTGGCTTCCGGTGGAGACCTGCGCCGGACGCAGAGCCTTGGCAGCACTTCCGGCTTTCGGCTGCCACGCCGCCACCGCGACTCCGGCGCAGGCAGTGCCGCCAATGCCCGTCACCACGGCACGTTGCCTTCCGCGCGGGCAGCGCCGATGCTTTGCTGGTCCGAACCGAAACGGGGAGTCCGAAAACC
>JADGHI010000598.1 GCA_019689515.1 Acetobacteraceae bacterium
CCGCAGTCCCGCGCGCCCCGCCCCCCGCAGCGCGGCAAACGGCCCTGCTGCCGCCGGGCGAACCCACCATCGCCGCTCATAGATGCGGCCACCTCCGACCCGACGCCAGCCTCCACGCCATGACCGAGGCGCGCCCTCCGCCAGAATCCAAAGCCCCAGGAAGCAACGGTGCCGGCGAGCGGCACCGGGACACCGCGGCCGGAATGGGCGGAAATCCCGCTTCACATCGCAGCGGCGAGGAATGCGGCGAAGCTTGCGGGCGGGCGCCAGCCCGCCGAGTCTGGTTGTGGAAATGAGAGAATTTGCAATCTACAGTGGTTGATGCATCTCATTCCAACGGCCACGGCCCCCCGGCCGCAGGGCGGCAGGCTCGGACCGGAGGCTGCACATGAAGAGAGAACCACATCAGGCACAGGGCCGCGACGGCGGGCTGCCGAATTCGGGAAGGCAGCCCCAGCCCTGGCGACGGCCGTGCCGCGTTGTGCCTGTGCTGCCTCGGGCAAGGAATTTTTCACGATCGCCGCGATCATTTTTCTGTGATGACGAGCCGGGCTGTGGCATGCTCATTCCATAAGGCTAACGGAGCATCGGCGATGTCGCGCCAGAACAGCATTGGTTTGGTCGGGACGCTCGAGCGGGTCCTCGCCAGCGGTGCGGCCCTTTTCCTGCTTCTGGGCGCGGGCATGGCCCTGCTCCTCGCGCTGAGCGACCCGAACGCGCCCGCACGCTGCATCGCCGGCGCCGCCGAGGGATGGATCGACGCGGTCCTCTGCCTCAACCGCGCCGGGTTCGGCCTGCCGGTGCGGCTACTCCTTGGCGGTATCGGCGCCGGCCTGTTCGCCGCGCTGCTGACCTCCCTGCGGAGCCGCGCCGAGGACCGCGAACTCTCCGACACTATCCACGCGGTCCTGGCGGCGAGCGCCGAGGCACAGCAGCAGCGCGAGACCGCCTGAGCCGGGCCGGACCCGGCCGGCTCCGCCGCCCCCTCCCAAACAGATCCCGATCGGCATGAGCCGGCCGATGGGGCGCCGCCGCGTGCCCGCCTGGGGACGGCACAGCGATGGACCGGGCTAAGCCACTGGTGCAGAGTGCGGCCGGCGAATCCCCACCGCTCCGGCCGGAGTGGTGGGGATCAATTCTGGCGCGTGATCCGGGATCGCGGCGCGCGGAAGTCGCCCCGGAGGAAAACAAGGACACGGCATCGAGATGCTCAAGACGTGGCACATCGCGGCAGCCCTGGCCGCGCTTACCGCCTGGGCGCCGCCGACAGCGGCCCGGGCACAGACCCTGACGGTGGGTTCGGCCTCGGTGATCGGCTCGCTCGACCCGCACTTCTACAATGTCGGGCCGAACAACGCGATCGCGTCCACCTTCTTCGACCGGATGCTGGAAAGCGACGAGCGGGCGCGCATCCGTCCCGGGCTGCTGGAGAGCTGGCGCCTCGTCTCCAACGACACCTGGGAGTTCCGCCTGCGCCCCGGCGTGCGCTTCCACAACGGCGCCGAGTTCACCGCCGACGACATCGCGTTCACCATCGCGCGGCTGCCGACCGTCGTGAACAGCCCCGGCTCCTTCACGACCTACACGCGCCAGATCCGCGCCGTGGAGGTGGTGGACCCGTTGACCGTGCGGATCCGTACCAACGGGCCGCAGCCAACCCTGCTGGTGGACCTCGCGCGCCTCGCCGTGCTCAACCGCCGCACGCACGAGAACGCCACCACGGACGACTTCAACGCCGGCCGCGCGGTGATCGGCACCGGCCCCTACCGCCTCGTCGAGCATCGCCCGAGCGACCGCATCCTGATGGCGCGCAACGACGAGTACTGGGGCGAGAAGCCGCGGTGGGAGCGCGTGGACTACCGGATGGTGACCAACGATCCGGCACGTACGGCGGCGCTGCTCGCGGGCGACCTCGACGTGATCGAGCAGGTGCCGACCTCGGACGTGGCGCGGCTGCGGCGCGATCCGCGGGTGACGCTCTCCGAGGTGGAGAGCCTGCGTAATGCCTTCCTCGTCACCGATCAGAGCCGCGACGGGCCTACGCCCTTCGTCACCGACAACGAGGGCAAACCGCTCCCGCGCAATCCGCTGAGGGACGCCCGGGTGCGCCAGGCACTGTCGCTCGCCATCGACCGTCAGGCGATCGTGGAGCGGGTGATGGAGGGCAACGCGACCGCGACCATGCAATTCGTGGGTCCGGGCGTGTTCGGCCACGTGCCCGATCTGCAGCCGCCTCGCGCGGACCCGGCTGCGGCACGCCGCCTGCTCGCCGAGGCCGGATATCCGAACGGCTTCCGGATCACGCTGCACGGCTCGAATGACCGCTACCCGAACGACGCGCGCACGCTTCAGGCGATCGGCCAGATGTGGACGCGGATCGGCGTCCGCACGCAGGTCGAGGCGATCCCCTTCTCCACCCTCATCAGCCGCTCGAGCCGCCAGGAATTCTCCGTCTGGTTTGCCTCCTGGGGCGCCTCGACGGGTGAGACGGGTGGAGCGATGCGGTCCGTCCTCGCCACCTACGACCGGGAGCGGGGAATGGGCGCGGTCAACCGCGGGCGCTACTCGAACCCGGAGTTCGACTCGCGGCTGATCGCCGCGACGCAGGAGATGGACGACGAGAAGCGTGAGCGGATGCTGCAGGATGCGATGCGCTTTGTCATGGCCGACACGCCGATCATCCCGCTCATGCTGTTCCGCAATGTCTGGGCCATGCGGAAAGGCATCACCCACACGCCGCGGGCGGACGAGCTGACGCGGCCGCAGGACTTCCGCTGAGCGCCACCGGGCCGGGGGTGCCGCCCGCCG
>JADGHI010000599.1 GCA_019689515.1 Acetobacteraceae bacterium
GTGCGGGGGAGAGGGCGGGGTAGCAGGGCGCGGCGGTGCCGCTCTCCGATAGTGCGCCGGCAACGGCCGGAGTGGAGGCGAGCAGCAGCGCGGGGGCGGTGTGGTCGAGGAAGGCGGCGTGGACCTGCCCTGGCTCGGCCCAGAGCGCGAGCAGGTCGAGAGCCGGCTCCGCCGCCAGCGCGACGGACAGCTGCGCCCAGGCCTCGGTGGCGAGGAGGTGGCGCTCGGCTGGCAGGGCGGCCGTGCCGCCACGCAGGCCCTGCGGCGCGCCGGCGCGGATCAGCCGCGTGGCCAGCGGCTGTGCGGAAGCGTCGGGAGCGGTCATCGGGACGGTCGTCTCGCCGCGGAACGCGCGGAAGGCGCAGAGCCGAAAACGGTGGGGCTCATCCGATCAGCCTCGCGGCCTCGTCGAGGAACCGCGCCACGCCGGCCGGCATGGTGAGGCCGAGCAGCAGCACCGCCAGCAGGTGCAGGGCGAGCAGGACGTCGCCGATGCGGCGACGATCGGGCGGCCGACCTGGCACGCTGGCAGCGCGGGACGGGACCAAGGCAGCGGCAGCCCCGACCGACAGCGATGGCCGCAGGGCAGCGGCAAGCAGCGCGCCCATCGCCAGCGCGATCCCGCCGCCGATCAGGGGTGCGAGCCAGGGAGCGCGGCCTGCGGTCTCGGCCATCAGCGCGAACTGCCCGGCAAACAGGACGCCCGGCGGCAAGCCGGCGAGCAGGAGGAGGCCGAGCACGCCGCAGCCCGCTTCGGCAGGGCCGGAGCTGCCCCGGGACGCCTCCGCCGGGCGCAGGTGAAGTCCGCTGCGGACCAGTGCCTGTCCGAGCAGCAGCAGCAACCCGGCGCCATTGGCCGCCGCGCCGCCGAGCCCGAAGGCGAAGGCCGCCGCGCCGGTCTGCGCCACGCCGCCCCAGGCGAGAACACGGCCGCGCGCCGCCGCCCACGACGCCGCGCGGCGCCGCTGACGCCACAGCGCCAAGGCGGCCAGCAGCAACGCCGCCAGGCCGAGCGCGGCGAGGGTGATCGCGGGAGTCAGGCTCTCCGGATGCGCGGCGGCCACCGCCTTGGCGCGCAGCAGGCCATGCAGGGCGGCGACCGGCAGCACGCCGGCAAGCAGCGCGGCCACCGGCGGCGGCGCCGTCTCCTCCGCGGCGCTCAGCGCGGCCGGCGGGGCGAGGCCGGCGAGCACGCCCTGGCCAAGCAGCAGACAGACGAAGGAGAGGTCGAGCAGCCGCGGATCGGCCTCGACCGCGGCGAGCCGCAGCGCGGCCCAGGAGAGGCCGAGGTCGCCCGCGTCAATCGTGGCGCGATGCAGCACGGCGAGGCCGAACAGCGCCAGCAACAAGCCAACGCCGCCGAGCAGCAGCAGCCGCCACGCCGCCCTCGCGGCGCGCACGGTGGGGGTGCCCAGCGCGACCATCACCGCGGCCGCGAGTGTCGCGACCATTAGCCCAAGCCAGGCGAGCGCCAGGCTGTCGGCGAGCAGCGCCAGCGCGACGGCGGCGAGGAAGACGTGCCAGGCCGCGCCCTCGGCGGCGCGCAGCAGCGTCGGCGCGTCCTGGGAGCGATCCGGCGGAGGAAGCGCGGCGGCGGTCAGGCCGATCGCACCGGCGAGCACAAGCAGCACCAGGTTGAGGGCATCCGGACGCAACAACCCCTCTGCGCCCTCTTGGGGCAGCGCGCAGAGCGCGAGGGCGAGCAACAGCCACAGCGACGCGGTGCCCAGTCGGACGGCATATGCCGTGCGCCAGCCCGGGAGCGCCGTGAGCGGCGCGGCCAGCAGGGGCAGGAGCACGGGAAGCCAGACGAGGCTCATCGGCGCCGTTCCCCGACGACGACGGCGAAGCAACGGCGGAGGGCGGAGCGGGGCCGCATCACAGCCGCACCGTCGAGGCGAAGGCGAGCACGACGCCGAGCAGCGCTGCGAGGAGCGCGGCGCCGAGGAACTCCGGCACGCGGGCGGGCGGCAGGCGGGCGAAGACGGCCTCCCCCAGCACCAGCGCGAGACCGAGGACGAGGAGCTTCGCCGCCCAGGCCAGCAGCCCCAACACCCAGGCGAGCGGCCCCGCGCCCGCCGGCGCCAGCCCGAAAGGCAAAGCCAGCGCGGCGAGCAGGCTCAGCCAGACGGTCAGCCGCAGCGCAGCATGGAACTCCCACAGCGCCAGGTAGCGGCCGGAGGCGTCGCGCGGCGCGGCGGCCGCCGCAAAGCCGCCAGCGGCAAGGTTCGATGCCTCGTCCTCCACCGTGGATGGAGCGCCGCGGAGCCTGGGGGCTTCGGCGACCGCCACGGCGATCAGGACAAGCACGGCGACGCCGAGGGGCAGCAGCCGGGAGGCGCCGGCGCCGCCCTCGCGAACCGCGCCGATGATGCCCTCGAGCGTGGTGGTGCCCGCGAGCATCGCCAGCCCCATCGCGGCGAGCAGCACCGCCGGCTCGGCGAGGACGTAGCGAGTCATGCCACGCGCCGCCTCGAGGCCGCCGAGCGCGCCGCCCGACTCCATCGCCGCCAGCGCCCTCGCCAGCCGGGCCAGGGCCAACAGCCCGATCAGCAGCACCAGATCGGCGAGCGGAGCGAACAGCATCCCACGCGCGAAGGAGGGCACCAGCGCGGCGGCGGCGATGGTGGCCAGCACTGCGGCGTGCGGCGCGGCGAGCGCGACGGCGGAGGTGCCCTCGGCCGCCACGGGCTCCTTGCGCATCAGCTTGCGCAGGTCGCGCCAGGGCTGGAGCGGATGGGGTCCCGGCCGCCCCGCGAGCCGCGCCGCGGCGCAGTGCAGGACTCCCAGCAGCAGCGGCGCCGCCG
>JADGHI010000600.1 GCA_019689515.1 Acetobacteraceae bacterium
CCGCACCCGCCGCGCGGTGCGGCGGGTGCGACGGGCGGACCCTATCGGCAGGGTTGGGATCGCCCCTGATGTAGGAGCGCCGGCGCGGCGGCGCCAGCCTCGATTCGCCGCCGGCGGGCGGCGGCGGAGCGGCGAGCCTGTCGGCGGTGGCCAGCCGTCCCCGGCCGGGGGCGGGCCTTACGGGTCGCGAAGGGGGAGCGCCGCCCCGCTGTACCCGCCCTACGACGAGTTGCGCAGGCGCTCGATCTCGTCGCGCAGCCGAAGCTTCTCGCGTTTGAGGCGGTGGATCTCGTCGGGGTCCGGCCGGGGCCGGACCTCCTCTTCCTGGATGCGGCGTTCCAGGGTTTCGTGCTTTTCCTGAAGGGAGCGGATCCTGGCGAGCAGCGGGGTGTCCGGCATGGTGCTGAGGCCTCCCGTGTTCGTGCCCTCGGGCGATTGCCGTCCGGGTCCGCCCGACGGCAGCCAGGCGGGCGGAGCGCGAGCGAGGGGCGGAGCGGCTGTTCCCGTCTCGCCCTCTGCCATGCTAAGGGCACCCCTCCCGGGGATGCATCCCGAACATTCCGTCGCAGCAGGCGTGCCATGCTGGCCGATCGCGATTCGCTCCTCCGCCGACTGCACGAGCTGCGCAGCGAACATCGGGACCTCGACACCGTCATCGCCCGTCTCGAAGGCGGGCCGACGGACCAGCTCTACCTGCAACGACTGAAGAAGCGGAAGCTCAAGCTGAAGGACGAGATCGCTTGGCTGGAGAGCCGTCTGCTCCCGGACATCATCGCATGAGCGCGGGCGCGGGTTCCGGGCCGTCGGCGGCGGCACAGCCGCTGGTCGGCATCATCATGGGCAGCCGCTCCGACTGGGAGACGCTGCGCCACGCGGCGGAGACGCTCGAGAAGCTCGGCGTGCCGCACGAGTGTCGGGTGGTCTCCGCCCACCGCACGCCGGAGCGGCTCTACGCCTATGCGCGCGGCGCGGCGGATCGCGGCCTGCGGGTGATCATCGCCGGAGCGGGCGGGGCCGCGCACCTGCCGGGCATGGCGGCGGCGATGACGCGGCTGCCGGTGCTCGGCGTGCCGGTGCGGAGCGAGACGCTGAACGGCGTGGACAGCCTGCTCTCCATCGTCCAGATGCCGGCCGGGGTGCCGGTCGGGACGCTGGCGATCGGCCGCGCCGGGGCGGTGAACGCGGCGCTGCTCGCGGCGGCGATCCTGGCGCTGGCCGATCCCGACCTGGCGCGGCGGCTGGAGGCCTGGCGTGCGGCGCAGACCGAGGGCGTGCCGGAGACGCCGGCGTGAGCGCGCCCGCGATGGACGCCCTGAAGCCGGGCGCCACGATCGGCATCCTGGGCGGCGGACAGCTCGGGCGCATGTCGGCCCTGGCCGCGGCGCGACTCGGCTATCGCTGCCACGTCTTCGCGCCGGAGGCCGATTCCCCCGGCATGCTGGTGGCCGCGGCGCGGACCGTCGCGCCCTATGAGGACGAGGCGGCGCTCGCCGCCTTCGCCCGTGCCTGCGACGTCGTGACCTTCGAGTTCGAGAACGTGCCCGCGCGGGTGCTCGAGGTGCTGGAGCCGCTGGTCCAGTGCCGGCCCGGCGTCGAGGCGCTGCGCATCTGCCAGGACCGGCTGGCGGAGAAGGCGTTCCTCGAGTCGGTCGGCGTCGCGGTGGCCCCCTGGCGCGCGGTGCGGGACGAGGCGGAGCTCGCCGCGGCCATCGCCGCGATCGGGCTGCCGGCGGTGCTCAAGACCACGCGGCTCGGCTATGACGGGCGCGGCCAGGCGGTGCTGCGCCGGCCGGAGGACGCGGCGCCGGCCTTCGCGCGCCTCGCCCCGCACCCGCTGATCCTGGAGGCCTTCGTGCCCTTCGCCGCCGAGGTCTCGGCGATCGCGGCGCGCGGAGCGGACGGGTCGGTGGCGGTGTTCGACGCAGTCGAGAATCGCCACAGCGCGGCGCACATCCTGGATTTGAGCTTCGCCCCGGCGCGGGTGCCGCCCGCGGTCGCGGAGGCGGCGCGGGAGAACGTCCGGCGCGTGGCGGAGGGACTCGGACTCGTCGGCGTGGTGGCGCTGGAGATGTTCCTGCTGCCCGACGGCAGGCTGCTCGGCAACGAGATCGCCCCGCGGCCGCACAATTCCGGCCACTGGACCATCGAGGCCTGCGTCGCCTCGCAGTTCGAGCAGCATGTCCGCGCCGTGGCCGGGCTGCCCCTGGCCTCGCCGGAGCGGCATTCGGACGCGGTGATGCGCAACCTCATCGGGCCGGAGGGGCTGGCCCGCTGGCCGGCGCTGCTCCGGATGCCGGGGGTGGCGCCGCATCTCTACGGCAAGGCGGAGGCGCGGCCGGGCCGCAAGCTCGGCCACGCCACGCGGCTGCTGCCGCGCGGCGCGCTGGCCGCGGTCGGCGAGGCGGAGGCCCTGGGCGGGCTCTGACTGCCCGCCTCCCGGCGGGCCGGTTTCCTGTGACCGAATTGCCATTGGGGGCTGTTGCGGGCGTGCCACAGGCGTCCGAAAACGAACCGATCCATGCTGCCATACGAATGACCCGGTGATACGGTTGCGCCACGCAACGTCGAGCCCTGGGGGGAAGCCGGCGCCGGATGCGAGGCATGGCCAGAGGTACGGGGCCCGTGGCGTTGCGATCGGATTGTTCCGAGGGATGAGGAGAGTTCGCATGAGCCTCAGGAAGGCGCTCCTGGCCGCGACGGTCCTGTCGTTGCCGCTGGCGGCGCAGGCGCAGCCGGTGACCGGCCTCTATGTCGGTGGCGGCGCCGGGCTGAACCTGCACCAGAACAGCTCGGACGGCGG
>JADGHI010000601.1 GCA_019689515.1 Acetobacteraceae bacterium
CGATCACGCTCGATCCTGTGGCCATGGACGCCATGCTGCGGGGCGGCGCTCGCTGGGCCGTCGAGCAGGGCTGGGGCGAAGCCGCGGACCTCGAGCGCATCGAGGAGGGCGGGTGTGCCGAGGGTGCGCGGCCCGACTGCGTCTCGGCCCGCGCCAAGGAGCGGCAGCGGCGCGAGATGGGCACGCTTGGCTCCGGCAACCACTACCTCGAGGTCCAGGTGGTGGAGGAGGTCTTCGATCCGGCGGTGGCCCGGGCCTTCGGCCTCGCCCCTGGCGAGGTGGTGGTGACGATCCACTGCGGCTCGCGCGGGCTCGGCCACCAGATCGGGACGGAGTTCCTCAAGGAGATGGTTATCGCCGCCGAGGCAGCCGGCCTCGAATTGCCCGACCGCGAGCTCGCCTGCGCACCGATCGCCTCGGAGGTCGGGCAGCGCTACCTCGGCGCCATGCGGCCCGCGACCAACTGCGCCCTCGCCAACCGCGAGATCCTCGGCCACTTCGCCCGGCGCGTGCTGCGGCACTTCTTCCCGCAGGCGGAGCTGCGGCTGCTGTTCGACGTCTCGCACAACACCTGCAAGGTCGAGACGCACCGCGTGAACGGGAGGGAGCCGCGCACGCTGTTCGTGCACCGCAAGGGCGCGACCCGTGCCTTCGGCCCCGGCCACCCGTCGCTGCCCGAAGCGCTGCGCCCGGTCGGCCAGCCGGTGCTGATCGGCGGCAGCATGGGCACCGGCTCCTACGTGCTCGTCGGCGCGCCGGAGAGCGAGGAGCGGTCTTTCGCCTCCGCCTGCCACGGCGCCGGGCGCGCGATGTCGCGGCTCGCCGCGACTCAGCAGTGGAGCGGAAGGCAGATCGTGGACGAGCTCGCGGCACGCGGCATCCTCATCCGCAGCCCCTCGATGCGCGGCGTCGCCGAGGAGGCGCCGGGCGCCTACAAGGACGTGAGCGCCGTGGTGCTCGCCGCCGAGCGTGCCGGCCTCGCGCGCCGCGTTGCGCGCATGCGGCCCGTCATCTGCATCAAGGGGTGAGCGGAAGGCCGTGCGCGCCTTTCGCGCGCCGCGCGGGGCGGGGATCGCGGTCGCGGCATCGTGATCGGTGCGCCGTGCCCGACGCACGGCCCATCCGCCGCGTCGGCGCGGCGCGGCGCGACCAGATTGACCCCGATCAAGGACGCCGTGCGGCCTGCGCCTAGGAATACGCATGCGCCTTCAAGGCGGCCCGGCGTTTCCGACTCCCGGCCGGCCGGCACTCCGCCGTGCGTCGAAGGGATCGTGGCGCCCTGTCTCCGGACCCGTTCTACGCGCGGTCCGGCGCGGGCCGGAGGAGGGTCACATGACGCGTGTCGTGATCGGATTGTTCGACCGGGTCGACCAAGCCGAACAGGCCGTCGCGGAACTCGTGCGCGCCGCGGGAAACGGGCTCGAGGCGGTGGAACTGCACGGCACCGGGGAGCGGCCCGCGGCGGAGCGCGGGGCTGCCGACCGGACGGCGGCGAGGCCCGTGCTAGCCGCCTCCCTGGACGCTCTCCGCCTGCCCGCCGCCGACGCGACCGTGCTGCGCGAGGGCATCCGGCGCGGTGGGATCGTGATCGCTGCCCACGTAACCGGCGCCCTTATCGAGCGCACCGTCGCCGCACTCGAAGTGCACGGCGCCGTGGACATCGAGGCGCGCGAGGCCGAGTGGCGCCGTGCCGGCCGAACCGACACGGACGCCGCGAGGGCCGACGAGCCGGAGACGAGCGGAGGGCCGGGCGGCTACACCGGCCATGACGAGGACATCGGCTTCGCTACCTACGGCGGCGACGCGGTGGTCGGCCGCGTTCCGCGGCAGCACCGGGACGACGCACCCGCCGGCGTGCTGGGGCGTCTCGAGATGGCGGCAACGATGCGCCGCGATCCCAATCACGGCGGCGCGCGGGCGCGGGTCTACGCGCCGGGGCCGTCACGGCACCGACAGGAATCATAAGGATCACGACCATGGCTGTTCCGCTGCAGGTCACCTTCAAGGACATGGAGCCGTCGCCGGCGCTGGAGGCGCGCATCCGTGCGAAGGCCGCGCGGCTCGAGCGTTTCGCGGACGACATCCTGCGCTGCCACGTCACGGTGGAGGCGCCACATCGCCACCACCACCAGGGGCGCCTCTACCGTGCGCGGGTCGAAGTGCACGTGCCACGGGGCGACGTCATCGTGACGCGGGAGAGCCCGCTGAACCAGGCCCACGAAGACCCCTACGTGGCGGTGCGCGACGCCTTCGACGCGGCGGTCCGCCAGATCGAGGACCATGTGCGCAAGCTGCGCGGCGACGTGAAGCACCACGAGCCGGTGATGCGGCGCGGCCGGGTCGCGCGCTTCATCGCCGGCGAGGACTACGGCTTCATCGAGACCGAGGACGGCGAGGAGGTCTACTTCCACCGGAACAGCGTCGCCGGAGACGGCTTCGACCGCCTCCGCGTCGGCGACGAGGTCCACGTCTCCGTGGAGGACGGCGAGAAGGGCCCGCAGGCCACCGTCGTGCATCCGGTCCAGCGACGCCGCGCGGCCGAATAAGGCCGAGAGGGGAAGGCGCGAACGTGGCGGCGCTCATCCTGCAGGCGCGGCTCGCGCACGCCAGGCCGGGGATGGCGACCGTCCGGAGGTCGATTGGGTGAGCAGCTACGCCGAACTCAACCGCACGGCGACCTCGGCGCCTTCCGCCTTGGTCACGCGCACGCGAAGGTCCGGGGCGCGACGGCATGTGCGCGCTTCAAGGGGCTGGCCCGGGGGGGCGGGGGGGGCGCGGGGGGGGGGGGGAAAA
>JADGHI010000602.1 GCA_019689515.1 Acetobacteraceae bacterium
GCGCCGCGCTGGTCGCCCGAATCGCCGCTGCGCAGCAGCCGGCCTCGGCCGCCTCGCCGGTCCGCCTCTTCAAGGCGGTCGCCGGCAACAGCGAGGTCACCTTCGGCATGACCCCGGCGGAGCTCGACCGCCTCGGCACCGGCCCGGAGGTCGAACGGATCGCCCGGCGCCTCGTCGCCGAGGGCCAGATCACTGTCTGGCGCTACGTCGTCGCCCGGGCGCCGGACGGAACCACCCGCCACGCGGCCAGCAGCCGCATCGCCCTGTTGCGCAACGACACGCTGCGCATCGAGCCCTATGCGCCGGCCCTGCCGGTCGCGCCGCCGCCCGCAGAGTAGCCGGCCGTGCCCTCCCTCATCCCGGACGGGACCACTTGGCCGCTGACGATGACCGGCTTCCTGTTCGCCATCGCCGCCCTCCTCGCCTTTCTCGGCGCCCTCGCAGTGGCGCGGGAGGCCGGGGAGGACCATCGGCGGCGCCGAATCGGTGCGCCGGCGACGCCCTCCCGGCACGGAACGGCCATGTTGCAGGGCTGGGCTGCCCGCCGCGACCGGCGGTAAGACATTCCTCACGCGTGTCCAGGTGCGGACGGAGGCAGCGCCGGCCGGCGATAGGCCTGTGACGGTTCCGTCAGGCCGGTCCGGGTGACGCCCCGCCCGATGTCCTCCTCGGTGGGCGGAAGCCCCGCCGCGTGCCCTTCCGGGTAGAGCGGGGCCGCGAGCGCCTCCGCATCCCGCTCAAAGCGCTCACGGCCCGCCGGACGCCGCGATAAGATCGCGTACCTGATCCGCGGAGGATGGGCACGCCCGCGGTCCGTCAGGCACCGCTCCCGCGGCCCTGCCCTCGCCCACCCGCGGCCCGTTCGCTCGAGGAGTCCGGCCGATGACATCCGCACGCCGCCGCAGCCTGCTCCGCCTCGCCGTCACCGCGGGCCTCGCCGCGCCGGCACCGCTGCGCATCCGGCCTGCGGCCTCGGCCGCCGGGAACGCCCCTGCCCCATCCGGTTTCCGCGTCACCTACTTCGCCGCGCGGCCCGGCTCGGGGTCCCGTGACGTGGCGTGCAGCCCGGCCGACGCCACGGTCTGGTATTGCGGCCAGCGTGACGGCACCCTCACGCGGTTCGACCCGCGCGACGGCAGCCTGCATCCGGTGCCCCTCGGCCCCGGAGCCGCGCCGCATGGGGTGGTGTTCAGCCCGGACGGCGCCCTCTGGGTGACGGAGGGCGGGCAGAACGCGATCGCCCGCGTGGACCCGCGCGACTTCCGCGTCCAGCTCTGGCGGCTGCCGGAGGCGCGCGCCAACGCCAACCTCAACACCGGGGTGTTCGACCGCGACGGGTTCCTCTGGTTCACCGGACAGAACGGCATCTACGGGCGATTCGATCCCCGCACCGAGCGCATGGCGGTCTGGGACGCGCCGCGTGGCCGCGGGCCCTACGGCATCACGGTCACACCCGAGGGCTCCGTCTGGTTCGTTTCCCTCGCCGGCAGCTACCTCGCCCAGGTCGAGGACCGCGAGACCGGGCGCGTGCGTGTCGTCGAGCCCCCGACGCCGCGCCAGGGCGCGCGCCGCGTCTGGACCGACAGCCAGGGACGGCTCTGGATCAGCGAGTGGAACAGCGGCAACGTCTCGATGCACGATCCGCGCGACGGCTCGTGGAAGGTCTGGCGCCTGCCCGGCGAGCGGCCGCGCTGCTACGCGGTCTATGTGGACGAGCAGGACATGGTCTGGCTGACCGACTTCGCCGCCAACGCGATCCTGCGCTTCGACCCGCGCAGCGAGACCTTCCTCGCCTTCCCCTCCGACCGGCCGGGCGCCAATGTCCGCCACCTGGGCGGCCGGCGCGGCGAGATCTGGGGCGGCGAGTCCGGCAACAACCGCCTGGTTCGGATCGAGACCCCGGCGTGAGGCGGCCCGAGCCGCATCTCATCGCCATCGCGGCGGCGCTGGCCGTGGGCCTCGCCGCCCTGCCCGGACCGGGCGCCGGAAGCGCCGCGGCGCAGGATACGGTGGCGGCGCGCGGCCGCGCAGTGTTCGAGGCGCGCTGCGCCTCCTGCCACACGCTCGCGCCCGGCGACGAGGGGCTCCCCGGGCCGAGCCTGGCGGGCCTGATCGGCCGCCGGGTCGCGGGCGATCCAGGCTTCGACTACTCGCCCGCCCTGCACGCAGCCGCGGCGCGGGGGCTGGTCTGGGATGCGGCGATGCTCGACCGCTTCCTCGCCGACCCCGAGGCGATGTTCCCCGGCCTCTGGATGGGCGAGAACGGCGTCCGCGACGCCGCCGACCGCGCGGCGGTGGTCCGCTTCCTCGCCGACGCCAGCCGCCGCTGATCGCTCAGCCGGCGGCGGCGCGCGGCCGCACCCCGCACCAGTCGGCGATGAAGGCGGCGATGGAGAGCGTCGTCTTCTTCAGGTGGGCGAGGTCCGCGCGCTCGTCGAAGGCGTGCGAGCCCTCGCCCCGCGGCCCGTAGCAAAGGCCGGGAATGCCGAAATAGAGGCCGTAGAAGCGCGTGTCGTTGACCGCCGTGCTGCGCCGTTCCCCCATGGGTTCGCCGAACACCTGCTCGTGCGCCGCGGCGAGGATGCGCTCGGCCTCGCTGCCGGGCTCCAGTACGTAGCCGTCGGCGAGGAAGCCGTGCCATTCGACCTGCGGCGGGTTGTTGGCGAGAAAGGCATCGCCCCGCGCGGCCTCCGCGATGCAGTTCTCGACGCCGCGCTGCGCCTCGGCGACATCGGTGCCGGGGAGGAGGCCGATGCGGCAGTCCACCTCGCACCAGGAGGGCGTGCTG
>JADGHI010000603.1 GCA_019689515.1 Acetobacteraceae bacterium
CTCCCGGCAGGTCCCGGAACCTCCCGGGGCCACCCCCACCCGCGCGCCGTCAAATATTGAAAAATAGACAGAAGCAGCGAATCGGAATTGCGCCCACGGGCGCAAGCCGGAGAGACTGGCCGGCGAAGAAACGTCCCGGGAGGAAACAGAATGCTCCGTCGCCGCACCCTGCTGGCTGTACCGGCGCTGGCCGCGCCTGCCGTGCTCGCCCGCTCCGCCCACGCGCAGCAGGCCAGGAACTGGCCCGACCGGCCGCTGCGCGTGATCGTCGGCTTTCCGCCGGGCGGCTCGCTCGACGTGCTCACGCGCCTCATGGCCGAGCGGCTCTCCGCCCGCGTCGGGCAGCCGGTCGTGGTGGAGAACCGCCCCGGCGCCGCTGGCAACATCGGGGCCGACGCGGTCGCCAAGGCGGCGCCGGACGGGACGACGATCGGCACGATCCCCTTCATCGCGCCGCTGGTCGCGCCGCATCTCTACCGCAGCCTGCCCTTCAACCCGGAGCGCGACTTCGCCTGGGTCAGCGAGGTCTGGGAATTCCCCAATGTCGCGGTCGTGCCGACGCAGCACGTGCCAGCGCGCACCATCGCCGAGTTCATCGCCTGGGCGAAGACGCGGCCGCAGGGGGTGAGCTACGGCTCGCCAGGCGTCGGCACCTCGCCCCACCTCTCGGCCGCGCTGTTCCTGCAGCGCGCCGGCGTCCGCGGCGAGCACGTGCCCTTCCGCGGCGCGGCGCAGACCATTCCGGCCATGCTCTCGGGCGACGTCCATTTCGCCCTCGACAACCTGGCGAGCTACGTCCCGGTGATCCAGGAGGGCCGCATGCGCGCACTGGCGGTCACCAGCGCCGAGCGCTGGCCGACCATGCCGGATGTTCCGACCCTGCAGGAAGCCGGCGGCCCGGCCGGCTTCACCGCCGTTTCCTGGAGCATCTGGGCCTTCCCCAACGGCACGCCGGCCCCGATCGTCGAGCGCCTGGCGAGCGAGATCGCCGCCATCAACTCCAGCCCCGCCCTCATCGAGCGCGCGCGCACCATGGGCGCGAAGCTGCTTGCGAGCACGCCGGACGCCGTACGGGCGCGCATCGAGCGCGAGCGGGCGCTGTGGCGCGAGATGGTGGAGGTCTCCGGCGCGCGGATGGAGTGATCCTCCGCGGAGGGCGCGTGCAGCCCCCGGCGCCCGCCCGCCGGGTCGCCGATCCGGCCGCGGGCGCCTGTGCTGCCTCGCCTACCGCCCTCCGCCGCGCGGCCAGTCGAGCCGCGGCTCGCTCCGCGCCGTGCCACGCCCGGCTGCTGCCGGCGGAGGAGGCGGCGCGTCGGGCCAGTGCGCCGGCGGCGGGATCGGCGGGGTCGCCCGTGGCGGCACGTAGTCGTCCCGGCGCGACGGCACAGGCGGCGGGTCGACCCAGTCGTCCTCCACCGTAGTGGCCGTCGCGCTCCGCCGGTTCTCGCGTGGCGGCGCGTCCACCATGCGCAGCGCGAGCGCGCGGATCTCGGCCTGGATCTCGTCGAGTTGCGCCTCGATGCCGTCGAGCCGGCCCTTCACGCCGAACACGCTGAAGGGCATCAGCAGGTAGGCCAGCGCCAGCAGGCCGAGCAGCAGCAGCAGGACCAGCCCGACCCAGTCCGGCAGCCCGGGGATCGCCAGCCGGGCCGCGAGGTCCTGCAGAAATTGCGTGCCCATTCAGCCTCCGGTCACGCTCATGTGGCGGGCCAGGGCCGGCCGGCGGTGGCGCCGGTCGATGACGAAGTCGTGGCCCTTCGGCTTGCGGGCGATCGCCTCGCGGATCGCGTCCTCCAGCCCCGCCTCGTCCGTCTCCGGATCGCGCAGCGGACGGCGCAGGTCGGCCGCGTCCTCCTGGCCAAGGCACATGTAGAGCGTGCCGGTGCAGGTCAGGCGCACGCGGTTGCAGCTCTCGCAGAAATTGTGGGTCAGCGGCGTGATGAAGCCGATCCGCCGCCCCGTCTCCTTCACCACGTAGTAGCGCGCCGGCCCGCCGGTCCGGTAGTCGGTCTCCTCCAGCGTCCAGCGCTGCTTCAGCCGCGCGCGCACGAGCGAGAGGGGCAGGTACTGCTCCGTCCGGTCGCCGCTGATGTCGCCGAGCGGCATGGTCTCGATCAGGCAGAGGTCGAAGCCGTGCTCGCCGCACCAGGCGATCATGCGGTCGAACTCGTCCTCGTTGACGCCCTTGAGCGCGACGGCGTTGATCTTGACCGCGAGGCCCGCGGCCTTCGCGGCGAAGATGCCGTCCAGCGTCTGCTCGATCTTCCCCCAGCGGGTGATGGCCGTGAACGTCGCCGGATCGAGCGTGTCGAGCGAGACGTTGACCCGCCGCACCCCCGCTGCGTGGAGATCGCCCGCCAGGCGCGCGAGCTGCGTGCCATTGGTCGTCACGGTCAGCTCCCGCAGCCCGCCCGCGCCGAGCCGCGCGCCGAGCGAGCGGAACAGGCTGATGACGTTCTTCCGAACCAGCGGCTCGCCGCCGGTCAGGCGGATCTTCTCGACGCCGAGGCGGATGAAGGCGCCGCAGAGCCGGTCCAGCTCCTCGAGGCTCAGCACCTCCGCCTTGGGCAGGAAGGTCATGTCCTCTGCCATGCAATAGACGCAGCGGAGGTCGCAGCGGTCCGTCACCGAGACCCGCAGATAGGAAATGCGCCGCGCGAACGGATCCACGAGCGGCGCGGGAGCGACGCCGGGCACGGCGTCGGCGGCGGAGGCCGCAGTGGCCGGCAGCAGGCGGAAATCGGCGGCAGACATGACAGGAAGGATTTGGGCTCCTCCCATCCCC
>JADGHI010000604.1 GCA_019689515.1 Acetobacteraceae bacterium
CGATCGTGGCCTGCGCGATCGGCGTGAAGGCCGTGCCGTAGTCGAAGGGCATGTCGCGCTTGGTCAGCGGCAGGGTGATCAGGGTCGCACCCTCCTGCAATAGCGTGTAGCCGTCGGGCGGCGACTGCGCGACCAGGGTGGCGGCGATCAGGCCGGAGGCGCCGGTGCGGTTCTCGACGATCAGCGGCTGGCCGAGGAACTCGCCGATCTTGGGCTGGAGGAAGCGCGCGACGGTGTCGGCGACCCCGCCAGCGGAATAGGGGCAGATCAGGCGGACCGGGCGCTCGGGCCACGTCGCCGCCTGGGCATGGGCGGCCGTCGGGCCCAGACCGACGGCGGTGGCGAACGGGACGGCGAGGCTGGCACCGGCGCCGCCGAGCAGCGGGCGGCGCGGCGTGGCGAGATTCGGCATGGATCGCATCCTCCCGGTCCGGCGCGCGGCCGGCCGGCGGCAGACTCGGGTGGCCGGCGCAGCGCCGTCAAGCGCACGGGATCCCGCTGATCCCTGTGCGGTCACGCCTCATGGCGGGCGGTCGGTCGCGCTTCGGATCCCGGCGCGGCGCGGCGACGCTCACCCCACCACGCGCACCAGGTCGAGCTTCGCGAGCCAGGCGAGCGAGCGGGCGAGGCGCAGGCGCCGCCCCGGCGCGACCAGCGCGGCCAGCTCGTCCAGACTCGCCGGGCCGTCCGTCGCCAGCCGGTCCAGCACCGCCTCCAGTTCCGCCGGTGTCGGCAGCAAGGGAGCGCGCACCACCGCGCCCGGCACGGCAACGAGCCTTCTCAGCGCCTCGTGGGACGCGCCGGGAGCAAGCATGAAGCGCATCCCCGCGGCGAGGCGGCGTGTCGGATAGGCGGCGAAGACCGCGAAGGGGTTGGGCCGCAGCGGCACCCGCTCGCGCCCCGCGGCCGGGGGGGCGCGCTCGCTTCCCGCGGCGGCGGCGCCCTGGCGCAGCCGGTCCAGCTCGTCCCACAGCGCGCGGTACTGGCCGATCACCACGCGCCAGTCGTATTTCGCGCGGGCGTGGGCGCGCGCCGCCGCGGCCATGGCGCGGCGCCGCTCCGGATCGGCGATCAGGGTGCGGTAGGCGGCCTCCGCGGCGGCCACGTCCACCGCGACGAACTGGCCGACGCCCGCGGCGTAGTCGTGGTAGCTGTCCGCCCAGACCGCGTAGCGCGAGGCGAGATCGCCGCCTGCCGTCGCCATCAGCGTCGGGATGCGGAAGCCCTGCACTCCGTCCTCCACGGTGTCGCGGAAGCCGTCCCAGTCGCTGACGACCACCGGCAGCCCGGCCGCCATGGCCTCCACCGGTGCGAGACCGAAGGTCTCCTGGATGTTGTCCACGAGCAGGGTGAAGAAGTCCGCGGCGGCCCAGATCTCGCGCCGCACCTCCGGCGCGCGGCCGTCGAGGACATGGACCGTCACCTCCGGGCAGAGCGCCGTGGGCGGTTCGCGGAAGGCGCGCTCCGCGGCCGGCCCCTCGAACCAGCCAGCGAGGATCAGGTGCACCCGCCGTCCCGGCGCGGCCGCCGCCCGCGCGGCGCGGCCGAGAGCGAGATACATCGGCAGCGGGTTGACCTTGGTGGCATGCGACAGGCGCCCGAGCATCAGAGCCGCCACGTCGTTCTCGGCGATGCCGAGGCGCGCGCGCCAGGCCGGGCGCGCCGCCGGCGGCAGGGTCAGCGCCTCGCAGTCCACGCCGAGCGGGATGACCGGAAGCTGCGGCCCCTCGATCCGCTGCGCGCCGAGGCGGTCGCGCAGGTAGTAGGCATGCTCCTGCAGCAGCCGCCGCACCATGTCGCGCACGGCGCGCGAGGTGCAGACCAGCGCGTCCCAAGGCTGGGTCGGCGAGACCAGCAGGTCGCCGAGCGAATCCATGGTGCGGTCGGTGCAGGTCGTGTGGGTCACGCCGCAGAGCGAGTAGGCGTCCTGCCGGTGGCGCCGGCGCTGCCAGGCGTATTGCGGGAGGCCAGGCCCGGGCAGGAACAGGCTGCCCATGCCCTCGATGCGGTGGGGCTCGTCATGCGGCACCCAGTCCGCCGGGACGGTGGCGCCCATCTGCGCGACCTGGCGACGGAAATGCTCGCCATGGGCGGAGAGGCGCACGACGGCGTGCAGGCGGTCGAAGCCGGAATGGCGGACGAAGGCGCGCAGGAACTCCTCGCCAGCGACCCGGCGGCCGAGGATCGGCCCGGCGGCGGTGTCGTACCCATCGGGATCGTAGAAGATCGCGGCGTTCGGTGGCGTGGCCATGGGCGTCCCCTGCGCGTCCGCGGCATCGCCGGCTGGCCGGCCGGCTCGCCGGCCCGCCTCGCGGCGCCGGGCGGGAGCAGGCAGCGGGGCAGGGGCGACGGCGCCGGACGCCGGGAGGCTGCTGTTCGCCGGCCCGCCTGTCAAACCCCAGGTTGCGGGGTTGCCGGGGTCAGCGCCCCAGCAGCGTCTTCAGCAGCAGCGACAGGCGGTGGCGTTTGCGCTTGCGCTCCAGCTCCGACGCATCCCGCAGCCATGCGACCTGCAGCACCCGGCGTTCGCCGACGAAGGGGGTGTGGCCGTGCCACGAGTTGTCGGTGCGAAAGAAGGCGAAGACGTTGCCCTCCTCCGGGGCGATCTCGGCCACCGGATCGTCGAAGCTGTCGCCCCGGCGCAGGACGCGCAGCCGCCCGTCCGGCGAGGACCAGCCGCGGTGGAGGTAGAGCAGCAGCGTCGCGACCTTGCTCTTGCTGTCCGTGTGGATGTTGCCCTCATGCGCGGCCGAGATCCGGCGCACGGTGATCAGC
>JADGHI010000605.1 GCA_019689515.1 Acetobacteraceae bacterium
CCGCCCCCGCCCGGCCGCGGGGGGGTGGCTAGCCCCCGGCGCGGCGCGGGGCCGCCCGCAGCAGCAATGCGCGGTGATTGGCGGAGACGCGGCGGCGCGCCGGTGCCAGCGCGGCGGCCACGACCGTGCCGGCATCGGCGCCGCGCAGCGCGGCGCGGCTCGCCGCCATCCATCCCTGTGTGAAGGCGCGCTGCTTTTCGAGCGCCATCGCGGTGAGAGTGGCCGTCGCCTCAGCCGGCTCGGCCCAGAGCTGCGCACTGCGCAGGGCGAACACCCAGCCGGCCTGCCAGGTGAACCAGGCGAATTCGGCCGGGTGCCGCATCAGACCTCTCCTTGCGAAACCGCCCCATCCAGCGGCGATGCCAACGCGGCGCCGGGGGGCGGCCGCGCTTCACAACTTCTCGAGGATCGCCTCGGCCTTCGACACCTCGAAGGCGCCCGGCGCCTCCACGGCGAGGTGCGTCACCTTGCCGTCCTTGGCGATCAGGGCGAAGCGCTGGCAGCGCACGCCGAGGCCGCGCGGCGTCAGGTCCATCTCCAGCCCCAGCGCCTTGGTGAAGGTGGCCGAGCCGTCGCCCAGCATCACCACCTTGCCGTCCACGCCCTGGTCCTTGCCCCAGGCGCCCATCACGAACGCGTCGTTCACCGCCATGCAGGCGATGGTGTCCACGCCCTTCGCCTTGAGCGCGTCGGCGTGCTGCACGAAGCCCGGCAGGTGCTTGGCCGAGCAGGTGGGCGTGAACGCCCCCGGCACGCCGAACAGCACCACGGTCTTGCCCTTGAAGATCTCGTCCGTCGAGACCTCGCGCGGCCCCTCCGCCGTCGCCTGCATCACCTTCACCGACGGGATGGTGTCGCCAACCTTGATCGCCATGGGTGGATGTCCCTCTCCGTTCCTCACCGGTCCTGACCGGGGTGATTGGGCGTCCGGGTCCCGTTGCCCGACCGCGCCGCTTGGGCTCTGCCCGTGTAGCGCCTGCACGCAGGTCTGTCACCCGGCCGCGTCCGCACACGCAACGGAGGGGCCAAGCGGGTTGCGCCGCTGCCGGGGCGCCGCCATGTTGGATGAGCCATGGCCAAACGCGCGATTCCCGCCTCGGACACCCTGGGCGAGGGTGGTT
Organism: Acetobacteraceae bacterium; assembly: GCA_019689515.1. Taxonomy (GTDB): domain Bacteria; phylum Pseudomonadota; class Alphaproteobacteria; order Acetobacterales; family Acetobacteraceae; genus Caldovatus. Next base: position 1,122 of record JADGHI010000605.1, read on the forward strand.
ACCTCGCCGGCCAGCTGCTCATCGCCATGCCGACGATGCAGGATCCGCGCTTCGCACGCACGGTGATCTGTCTCTGTGCCCATTCCGCCGAGGGCGCGATGGGCATCGTGGTGAACAAGCCGCTGGACGGCCTCTCCTTCGACGACCTGCTGCGCCAGCTCAACCTCGACCCGGTGCCGCCGCAGCGGCGCATCCGGCTGTTCGCGGGCGGGCCGGTGGAAGGCGGGCGCGGCTTCGTGCTGCACACCACCGACTGGTCCACCGAGGGCAGCCTTCCGGTCAGCGGCGAGGTCGCGCTGACGGCGAGCGTGGACATCCTCAAGGCGATCGCCGGGGGCGGCGGCCCGCGACGGGGCATCCTCGCCCTCGGCTATGCGGGCTGGGGCCCCGGCCAGCTCGAGGAGGAGATCCAGCGCAACGCCTGGCTCTCCGTATCCCCCGACGAGGCGCTGCTATTCGGCGAGGACGACGAGCGCAAGTGGCGCGACGCGCTGGCGAAGCTCAGGATCGACCCGCTGCTGCTCTCCAGCACCGCCGGGCGCGCCTGAAGGCACATCGTTCGGCGCGCCCGGACGACCCGGCACAGAAACGACGAACTCCGAGGCCGCCCTGAGGGGCGTTCAGAAGCACGCGATCGGCGCCCGGCGAAGGGCGCTGCCGAGCGCGGTGGAGCTTGGCCTGTTCAGCGTGCTCGCCGCGTCACCACCGCAGGCCGCGCAGCGCCGCGAGCGGCTCCACCCCGTGTTCCCGCAGCGCCTCGCGCAGCCGCTCCGGGCTCGGGTCCTCGCCATGCGCGTGCGCCGCGAGCCCGGTCAGCGCCCAGACCGCGTCGAGCCCCGCCGCCTGCGCGCCGGCGAGGTCGGTGTGCGGCGAATCGCCGATCGCCAGCACCCGCTCGCGCCGCTTCACGCCGAGCAGGTCGAGCACCGGCGGATAGGTCGCAGGATCGGGCTTGCCGATCTCCGCTACCTCGCCGCCCATCTCGCGGTAGCGCGCGGCGAGCGCGCCGGCGCAGATGAGGCGCTCGCCGGCGACCATGACGGCGAGGTCGGGGTTGGCGCAGACCATCGGCAGGCCGAGGCCGGCGCAGGCGGAGAGCGTCTCCTCGTAGGGCTCGACGCTCCTCGGGCCGCGCCGCGGGTCGGGGCCGGTGTTGAGCACCCACTCCGCCTGGGCCGGGCTCTCGACGAAGGCGAGGTCGAGGCCCTCGATCACCGAATGGTCGCGATCCGGGCCGATGTGGAAGACGCGGCGGCCGAGCCGCGCGAAGAACGGGGCCTCGCGCCGCTCGAGGTGGCGCCAGACCAGCTCGCCGGAGGTGATCACGCCGTCGTAGTGCGTCTCCTTGCCGATGCCCATGCCGGCGAGCTGCCTCTCCACCACCCAGGCGCGGCGCGGGGCGTTGGAGAGGAAGGCGACGCGCTTGCCCGCCGCGCGCAGCCGCTCCAGCGCCTCCACGACGCCGGGATAGGGCTTGCGCCCGTCGTGCACCACGCCCCAAAGGTCGAGCACGAAGCCGTCGTAGCGCGGCGCGAGGGGGGCGATTCCGTCGAGGATGTCCATTCTGCTCAGGCTTCCGTTCCCACCGCCTCGGAGAGGCGCGCGAATCCCTCGCGCCGCAGCGCGGCGGCGAGTTCGTCCTTGAT
>JADGHI010000606.1 GCA_019689515.1 Acetobacteraceae bacterium
CGCTCGTCGTGACGGGGCAGGGCGTGGGAATCGTCGTCGCAACGGGCCTCAGGACGGAGATCGGGCGGATCAGCGAACTGCTCGGCAGCGTCGGGGAGCTGACGACGCCGCTGCTGCGCCAGATCAACCGCTTCGGGCGGCGGATCACCGCCTTCGCCTTCGTGGCGGCGGCGGCCCTCTTCGCGTTCACTGTCAGTCTGCGAGACTTTGCCTGGAACGACGCCTTGAGGGCCGTCGTCGCCCTGGCGGTCAGCTTCGTCCCCGAAGGGCTGCCCGCCGTCATCACGATCACCCTGGCCATCGGCGTTCGGCGCATGGCCGCGCGGAACGCCTTGATCCGCCGGCTTCCGGCGGTCGAGACGCTCGGCGCGGTCTCGGTCATCTGTTCGGACAAGACGGGAACGCTGACGCGGAACGAGATGACGGCCCGGCGGGTCGTCACGCCGCAGGGCACCATCCTCGTGAAGGGTGCGGGGTATGATCCGGCCGGGCACCGCATCTTCGAGAGCGCCGGGCCGGGCAGCCCCGAAGGCCACGCCACCGCGCTTTCGCTGATCCGCGCCGGGTTGCTTTGCAACGATGCGCGCCTGAGGCACGACGACAAGGGCTGGCACGTAGAAGGCGACCCAATGGAAGGGGCGCTCGTCACGCTGGCCATGAAGGCGGCCTTCGATCCCGACACGGAGCGGGCCGAATGGCCGCGTCTGGACACGATCCCGTTCGATGCCGGCCACCGCTTCATGGCGACGCTGCACCACATGTCGCTGGCCGAGAAGGTGGTGCTGGTGAAAGGCGCGCCGGAGGTGGTTCTGGCCATGTGCGACCGCCAGGAGGGACCTGGCGGCAGCGCGCCACTCGATGCCAGCTTCTGGTCGGAGCGCATCGCCGAGGCCGCCGGCCAGGGTGAGCGCGTGCTCGGCTTCGCCATGCGCCACATGCCGGACGACACCGAAAGCATCGGTTTTGCCGATGTCGAGCGTGGGCTGATCTTTCTCGGCATCATCGGCTTCATCGACCCGCCGCGCGAGGAGGCGATTCGCGCCATCGCCGAGTGCCGGTCGGCCGGCATCAGTGTGCGCATGATCACCGGCGACCATGCTGCGACCGCCCAGGCGATCGCGCGCCAACTCGGCCTCGGAGAGGATGTGGGGGTGCTGACGGGGCAGGATCTCGACCGGCTTTCGAGCGAGGCGTTCTCTGCGGCCGTCCGGGAGACCGTGGTCTTCGCGCGTACGAGTCCCGAGCACAAGCTGCGCATCGTCGAGGCGCTGCAGGCCGATGGGCGCGTCGTCGCCATGACCGGTGACGGGGTCAACGACGCCCCGGCGCTCAAGCGTGCCGACGTCGGGATCGCGATGGGCATCAAGGGCACCGAGGCGGCCAAGGAGGCCGCGGATATGGTGCTGATGGACGACAACTTCGCCTCCATCGTCGCTGCCGTGCATGAAGGGCGCACGGTCCACGACAACATCCGCAAGGTCGTCGGATGGACCGTGCCGACCAACGGCGGCGAGGCGGTGACGGTGATCGCGGCGATCCTCTTCAACTTCGCCATGCCGATGTCGCCGGTGCAGATCCTGTGGGTCAACCTGATCCTGGCCAGCACGCTGGGCCTCGCGCTGGCCTTCGAGCCCTCCGAGCCCGGCGTCATGCGCCGCAAGCCCCGCCGGCCGGATGCGGGGCTGCTGACGCCCTTCATCGTATGGCGGATCTTCCTGGTCTCACTGCTCTTCGCGGGCGTGTCGCTCGGCGTCTTCTTCTGGGCGCTCGGCCACGGGCGGGATCTGGACACCGCGCGCACCATGGTCGTGAACATGCTGGTGGTGCTGGAGATCTTCTACCTGTTCAGCGTGCGCTACCTGCACATGACATCCTTCACCTTGACCGGCGTGAAGGGCACCATGGCGGTGCTGATCGCTTTGGCCGTCGTCATCCTCGGGCAGTTTGCCTTCACCTACCTGCCGGTGATGCATGCGATCTTCGGCTCGAGGCCCCTGACGCTCGCGGAAGGGGTGATGATCGTGGCGATCGGGGCGGCCAGCTTCGTGTTCCTGGAGATCGAGAAGCACTTCCTGCGCGACCGGTTTCGTGCCGAATAGCCGGGCCCCCGCCGGTGTCCGTGCGCCGGCACCGCTGCGAAGGTGAGCGCGTCGGCAAACGGGGGACAGCAGGACGAATAGGATGGCGCCGAAGCCACGGGCGAGGGCTCGCGCCCCGGGATCTCAGTGACGACGCCGACCGCGAAGGCGGCGACCATCGGCACGGCAACCATCGCGGTCGCGAGCCCCCCGCATTCACCCGGAGGGCCGTTCTTCGCCCTCCCGAGCCCGGGCACGGCCGACAGGTTGCTGCCGAGACCGCAGGAAACCTGCGCATCATGGCAAGATCGAAGCGGGCGGGAGCTTGCTTCGCATGGGAACTGGCGGAGCAGGTTCCGTCCCTCTGATGCTCAAATGCTTTGGATCTACAAAGTTCTCCCGTGGAAACCACGATAGTCCCCGCAGAATGCCCCACAAATCGGCCGCCGGACGCGGTCAGATGCCGGGGCGCCATGTCCGGACCCAGCGCTCCCAGCCGGTGACCGCTCCATAGGCTGCGCCGTCGCCCTCCGACCCACATGGATCGGTGTCTCGGCCCGTCGGCACCATGGGCGGCGTCGGCGCGTTTGCTCGGACGGTTCCGGGCGTATGCCCCCGGCGTCCACCCCGCCCCGGCCGCGCGCGCCCCATGCCGCACACGCCGCCCCCGCCGCCGCCCGCCTTA
>JADGHI010000607.1 GCA_019689515.1 Acetobacteraceae bacterium
CGACCGGGCCAGGCGGGGCAGTCCCGCCGCCCCCGCCGCGACCAGCAGCAGCGTCGCATACCACCAGGCCTGCCAGGAGCCGAAGCTCAGCAGGCCCGACACCGCGGCCGCGGCCAGCGCACCGGCGGCGGCCGGCGGATGCGGCGCGCCACGCGCGACGGCGAGGCCGAGCATCAGCGCCAGCGCCGCCGCCAGCACCGCGCCCGGGACACCGAGCTCCAGCCGGACCTGCAAGGCGCCGCTGTGCGGGTGCAGCGGCATCAGCTCCGCCGCGCCGGGAAAGAGGAGGAAGTTGCGCTGCGCCGGGGCATTGAGGCCGAGGCGGGCAAGAGTCTCCTCGCTCGGCCCCTGATGGCCGCCCGGGATCGCGCGGCTCGCCTCCATCCCCCAGCCGAGCAGCGGCCGATCGGCGATGCGCGCCAGGGCGAAGTCCCAGATCGCCAGCCGGTGCGCGGCGGAATGCGGCAGGGTCGCGGCGAAACGCGGCGCGGCGGCCTCCAGCGCCGGCGCGAGCAGGGCCGGGCCGAGCAGGATCAGCAGGCCCAGCCCCGCCCCGAGCAGCCGCGGCACCGCCCGTGGCGCGACCCAGGCCGCCCCGGCGATCGCCAGCCCGGCGAGCACGGCGAGCTTCGCGGACTCTCCCGGCAGCACCAGGATGACCGCGGCACCGCACGCGGCCAGCGCGCCGCGCGCCCAGGCGGGCCAGGGCGCGGCGAGCGCGAGCGGCACCAGCATCGCCATCACCGCCGCGGCGGGCTTGAGGCCGAAGGCGAGCGAGGCGGGCGGCTCGCGCAGCCCGCGCACCGCGGCGCGCAGGGCGTTGCCGCTGAGGTCGTCGAACAGGGCGGCGGCGAGGCCGAGCGCAAGGCCGGCTGCGAGCCAGCGGGCCAGCCGCGCCCGCGCCTCGGCCGTATCCTCGGCCAGCGCGCGCGCCGCCGCGCCGCCGAGCAGGACCGCGCCGGCGAAAGCCGCGCCGGTTTGCAGGCTGCGGGTCGGCACGATGGACCAGGCCGCCCCGACCACACCCCAGAGGCCGAGCGCCACCGCCAGCCAGAAAGCGGCCCCGCGCGGCCAGGGCCAGGCGCCGTGCTGCCGGCGATGGGCGATCACGGTGAGCGCCATCGCCACCAGGGCGAGCGGTGCCATCGCCTTGGATTGCAGCACCGCTGTCACCGGTGCCGCGGCCAGCGCGACGGCGACGGGCAGGCTCGGCGAGCGCAACAAAAGGGCAGGGGCGTCCGGCGCTGGGCGCGACGACGCCTCGGGATGCGACGGGTTCAAGCTTCAACCGGTTCGATGCGGCGCGGCCCCTCCGCGCCCTCCGCCCGTGGCGTGCACACCGGGCGAGGCACGGAGGGGCCGGCGCGCGCGTGTCTCAGACGACCGTGAGGTTCTCGCGACGGAGCTGGACCGCCAGCGCGTCCAGCGCCGCGGCGGTGCGGTCGATCATGGCGTCGATCTCGTCCTTGCTGATGACGAGCGGCGGCGAGAACCCGATCGCATCGTTGATCATCGCGCGCAGGATCACGCCATGCTCCTCGGCGTGCTTGAGCAGCCTCGGGCCGACCTTGCGCGCGGGGGCGAAGTTCTTCCGCGTCGCCTTGTCCTCGACCAGTTCCAGCGCGCCGACCAGCCCGACGCCGCGCACCTCGCCGACCAGCGGATGGTCGGTGAAGCGCTCGCGCAGCCGCTGCTGCATGTAGGGGCCGACCTCGCGCACATGGGCGCCGATGTCCATCTCGTCGTAGATCTTCAGCGTCTCGATCGCGACCGCGGCGGGGACCGGGTGGCCCGAATAGGTGAAGCCGTGGCCCCAGGTGCCGATGGTGGACGAGCCTTCGGCGATGCCCTGGAAGACCTTCTCGTTCACCATCACGGCCGAGATCGGCAGGTAGGAGGAGGAGAGCGCCTTGGCGCAGACCAGGATGTCGGGCTGGATGCCGAAGGTCTGGCAGCCCCAGTAGTTGCCGGTGCGCCAGAAGCCGCAGATCACCTCGTCGGCGACGAACAGCACGTCGTGCTTCCGCAGCACCGCCTGGATCTTCTCGAAATAGGTGCGCGGCGGGACGATCACGCCGCCCGCACCCATCACCGGCTCGGCCCAGAAGGCGGCGACGGTCTCCGGCCCCTCCTTGACGATGAGGTCGTCGAGCTCCTGCGCCAGGCGCGTCGCGAAATCCTCCTCCGTCTCGCCCGGCTGCGCACCGTGGTAGTGGTGCGGCGTCGAGACGTGGAGGAAGCCCGGCAGCGGCAGGTCGAACAGCTTGTGGTTCGCCGGCAGGCCGGTCAGCGAGGCGGCGGCCAGCGTGATCCCGTGATAGGCCTTGAGGCGGGAGATGATCTTCTTCTTCTGCGGCCGCCCGAGGGCGTTGTTCATGTACCAGATCATCTTGATGGCGCTGTCGTTCGCCTCGGAGCCGGAGTTCGCGAAGAACACCTTGCTCATCGGCGCGGGCGCCCGTTCGATCAGCATCTCGGCGAGCTCGATCATCGGCTCGTGCGACTTCGCCGTGAAGCCGTGGTAGAAGGGCAGCTTGCGCATCTGGTCGGCGGCGGCCTTGACCAGGCGCTCGTTGTCGAAGCCCAGGGACGCGCACCACAGCCCGGCCAGCGCCTCGATATACTCCTTCCCCTGGTCGTCCCAGACGCGCACGCCCTTGCCGCGGCTGATCACCAACGGGCCGACCTGCTGGTGCGCCTTGTGGTCGGTGTAGGGGTGCAGGACGCTCGCGATGTCGCGGGCAGCGTTGGAAT
>JADGHI010000608.1 GCA_019689515.1 Acetobacteraceae bacterium
CATCTCCGCGGCGCGGGCCGCCGCCGCGGCCGCGGCCGCCCCCGCCGCTGCGGCGCGAGCGCTTCCGCCGGCTGCGCCGGCCAGCGCACCACCGACAACAAGCCAGGCCGAGCTGTCGTTCGGTGGCAGTGGCGGCGAGGCCGAGGAACAGGCCGAGCCGGCCGCGCCTCCGCCTCCGTCGTACCGGACTGAGGAAGCCGCGACGGCGGTGGAAGTGGTGGTGCCGCCGCCGCCCGTGCCGGAGGTTCCCGCGGCGCAGCAGGGTGGCGAGGCAAGGTCGGCGGAGCTGGCTTCGTCGGGCGCTGCATCGGCGGCCGCCCTGATCGCGCCACCCCCGGCGCCGGAGCCCACCGCACCGGCGGCCCCCGCCGCGGCGCCAGCCCGCGAGGAGCCGCGTATCGGCCCGCCGATCCAGCCGCGCCTCATCGACCTGGAGCCGGAGACCGAAGCGCTGCCGAAGCGGCGCGGCTACTGGCGCCGCTGAGTCGAGGTGACGGCGGGGCCGACCGATGGAGGACGGCCCCGCCGGTCAGTGGCCGCCGGATTGCCGGCAATCAGGCCGGTCGGCCTCGGGCACGAGGCAGCATTGTTTGCGGGCGAGACAGCAGGCGGACCGACCGGCTTCGGGCGCCACCCCGGTCGGGAGCAGGTCCCTCAGCCAGCGGCCGTGACGGCCGGCAAGGAGATCGCCGATTGGGGCGGGACCCAGCGCCGCTGCCAGCATGGCGCAGGCGGCGCAGTGGGCGATTTCCGCCCGTGCCACGCCGCCGTCGGGCTCGGGAGACAGGCCCGCCGCGGCGCCGACCAGCGCCGGAAGCGCCGCGGAGCCCATCATCTGGGCGCGGTTCACCGCCGTCGCGTTGCGCCCGGCCAAGTGGTCGAGCAGGCGTGCGTAAGGCTGCGCCACGACGACGACGGGAAGCAGGAGAACGGGCAGAGCCCGGCCAGTAGCGGCCCGTTTGCGGTGGTGCGGTGGGCGTCGTGGCGGGCCGGGCAGAAAGATCGTCCGTCCGCAGCACACGCCGCGTTCGACCAGTGACCCGCAGGCGGCGGCCCGGGGCGGTCACGCCGCCAGGTCGAGGCCGAAGCTCTCGCGCAGTGCCCGAGCGCCCTCAGGCGTGGGCGTGAGGCGGCGGCGAGCGAAGGGGTCGCCCTCGCCCCCGCATTGCGGCGCCGCGCGGCGCAGCCAGCCGCGGCGAAGCAAGGCCTGGGCCAGCTCGCGCCCCAGGCCGCCGGCGAGGTGCGGCCGGCGCTCCGACCAGTCCATGCAGTCGCAGGCGAAGCGCCGGGCTTGTCGCGCCGCGTCGAGATCGAGGCCGAGTGCGGCGAGGCGCTCCGTGCCCGCCTCAGTCAGCCGCCAGCCACCTGGCGCGGGGGCGAGCCAGCCGGCGCCAGTGATGCGCGCATGCAGCCCGACGCCAATGCGCCCGGCCAAATGGTCGTAGCAGAGCCGCGCGGTGCGGAAGGCCTCGCCATGCGGCCAGGGACGGCGCGGCCGCGAGACGGCGGCGGCGTCGGAGAGGGCGGCGAGGCAGCCGAGGGACTCGAGCGCCGCCGCCACCTCCTCCGAGGCGAGGCGGTGGTAGCGGTGCCGCCCCTGCTGGTGCACCACCACGAGCCCGCCGGCAACGAGCTGGGCGAGGTGCGCGCTCGCGGTCGGCGGCGCGACTCCGGCGATGCGGGCAAGCTCGCCCGCGGTCAGCGCCTCGCCGCCGAGCAGGGCGTGCAGCATGGCCGAGCGGGCGGGATCGGCGATCAGGGCGGCGGTAGCGGCGAATCCGGCGAGGGTCGGCATGGGGCGGGCGACTCCGGCGGGCGGATGTTCCTCCATCACCCTAACGGCTCCGCCGCCCCATCGCTTCGGTGGCGCGCGAAACAGCGCCGTGGCCGCCGGTGCCAGAGTCCGGCGCATGCTGCGACACGCTTCCGTCACCGGCACCCTGGCTGCCGTGCCTCGCGTCCCGGTTCGGCACCGACATGGCCGGGCTGCAATGGGTGCTCGACGCCTACAATCTGAGCTACGCGGCGCTGCTGCTGCCGGGCGACGCGATGGCCGACCGCTTCGGGCGGCGCCGGCTGTTCGTTGCGGGCCTCGCGGTGCTGACCTTGGCGACGCTGGGCTGCGCCACCGCGCCGGACATGCTGGCGCTGGTCATGGCGCGCGGTGGTGGCGCTGGGGGCTGCGGCTGGCGCTGGGGCTCGGCGCGGCAGCGCACCTCGCTGGGGCGGCGCTGGCCATGCGCGGCATCCCGCGGCAGGCTCGGCCGCGGCAGGCGGGAGGGAATCAGGGATGATCGCCGTGATCTTCGAAGTGGAGCCGGCGGAGGGCCGCTGCGAGGAATACCTCGACCACGCCGCGCGGCTTCGGCCGGAGCTGGAGAAGATGCCCGGATTCATCTCCGTCGAGCGGTTCCGCAGCATCACCGACCCGGCGAAGCTGCTCTCGCTCTCCTTCTGGGAGGACGAGGCGGCGGTGGCGCGCTGGCGCAACCATCCAGCGCATCGCGAAACGCAGGCCGCGGGGCGGGCGGGGATCTTCGCAGGTTACCGGCTTCGCGTGGCGGCAGTGCTGCGGGACTATGGAATGGAGGAGCGGCGGGAGCAGGCGCCAGAGGACTCGCGGGCGCGGCACGGGGGATGACAACCGGCCGTCGCCGGGCCTCATCGGCCCGCCTGCAGTGAACGTCTCAGGACCGGGCGGCGACAGCGGCCACGGCGCGGGGCGGCCGCCTGGCTGCGGTCAGCCTCGCAG
>JADGHI010000609.1 GCA_019689515.1 Acetobacteraceae bacterium
GTCCCGTGCACGCGGCGGCCGCGGCGGGACGTGGCCGCCCCCGCGGCGCGGAGGTCAGCGGCGCTTCAGGCTCAGGATGTAGGCCACGATGTCGTCCAGCTCGGCGCGCGAGAGCTGGAAATCCGGCATGTTCGCGTGCGGCGTCCGCAGGAAGACCCGCAGCGACATGTCCGTCGTCGAGGCGCGCTGCGCGACCGAGGGGAAGCTCGGCACCACGTCGGAGGCAGGCCCGGAGGCGCCGGGGCCGATGACGTGGCAATTGGCGCACCAGACCTCCGCCACCCGCCGTCCGGCGGCAGGATCGCCCGCGCTTTGCTGCGCCAGTGCCGGCGGCGCGGCGCCCGCCAGGAAGGCACTGGCCGCTGCCAGCATGGCCAGAGTGCCGAGGTGGGTCATGCGCATCGGCTCCTGTCCTCGCTGTCGCCGTCTCGCTCTGTCACTAGTCCGGCTCGCTGCGGCCGCGCTAGGGCATCAGGCTGCCGCCGTTGATGTGGTAGGTCTGCCCGGTGATCCAGGACGCCGCCTCGGAGGCGAGGAACACCGCCAGCCCGGCGATGTCGCCCGGCCGGCCGATCCGGCCGAGGGGGATCGCGGCCGCCATCGCGCGGATCTCCTCCTCCGTGTTGCCGTACCGCGGCTGGGCGGTGTCGGTCAGCCCCGGCGCGATGGCATTCACGCGGATTCGATGCGGTGCGAGGGCGAGCGCCATCGCCCGCGTCGCCCCCGCGATGCCGGCCTTGGACGCGCTGTAGTGCACGCCGAGCGGCGCGCCGGAAAGCGCGCGCGAGGAGAGGTTGATGATGCTCCCCGGCGTGCCCGCCGCCACCATCGCGCGCGCCGCCGCCTGGGCGCAGAACACGCTGCCCTTGAGGTTCACGGCGATCACCCGGTCCCACTCGGCCTCGTCCATCTCGAGGAAGGGGACGCGCGGGAAGATGCCGGCGTTGTTCACCAGCGCGTCGAGGCGCCCGAGCTCGGCCACGGTCCGCTCGACCATCGCCGCCGCCTCGCCGGTCACCGACACGTCGCCCTGCACGAGCATGGCGCGGCGGCCCTGGGCCCGCACCGCCTCGGCGACTGCGCCGGCGGCCTCCGCGTCGTCGAGCCAGTTGATCGCGACGTCGTAGCCCGCCGCGGCAAAGGCGATCGCCATCGCGCGGCCGATGCCCTGCTGCGCACCCGTCACCAGCACCACTCGTTCGCGCTGCGGCATTGCCTGGCTCCTTCCGGCATCGGGCGGAACAGCCTAGGCCGCGATTGCCCTGGGTGGGAACACCCGGGGCGTGAAGTGCTGCCGCGGGATTGCCTGGTTGGCTTGGCAGCTTGGTCACACTCCGGCCGACATGGGGCTAGGCGTACCCGCCGGGCCTGTCACGTGCCTGCTTGTGCCCGCCCACCGTCTGCGCGCCCTGCACCGTTCCGCTTGAGGTGACCAGCGGGCGATGCGCGAAAGCGAGGCTTGCCGACCTGCCGAGCCAGTGCTCCGCTGCGCCCGCCATGACGACACCGACCCAACCGACCGGCGCGCCGCCGCCGGGCAGCGCCTCGACCCCGCCGACGCAGGGCGATTCGGCGCCGGACGGCGCAGTGGCGGCGGCGCTGTTCTCCCTGACCGGCCGGCTCGCCCTGGTGACGGGCGCTTCCGGCGTGCTCGGCGCGCATTTCGCGCGCGTGCTGCATGGGGCCGGCGCTGCCGTGGTGCTGGCTGCGCGCCGGGTGGACGCCCTGGCCGGGCTCGTCGCCGAGCTTGGCGCCGAAAGGGCGATCGCCGTGCCGCTCGACGTCACCGACCCGGCCTCGATCGTCGCCGCCTGCGGCGCGGCGGAGGCGCGTTTCGGCAGGCCCTGTGACGTGATCGTCAACAATGCCGGCGTGGCGGTGACGAAGCCGGTGCTGCAGCAGACGGCGGAGGACTGGGACGCGGTGCTCGACGTCAACCTGCGCGGCTGCTTCCTGGTCGCGCAGGAGGCGGCGCGGCGGCTGGTCGCGGCGAAGCGGCCCGGTGCGATCGTCAACATCGCCTCGGTGCTGGGCGAGAGGGTGATCGCGGGCGTCGCGGGCTACACGGCCGCGAAGGCCGGGCTGATTCATCTGACGCGCCAGCTCGCGGTGGAGCTCGCGCGCTACGGCATCCGCGCCAACGTGCTGGCGCCGGGCTATGTGGCGACGCCGCTGAACGCGGAGTTCTTCGCCTCCGAAGCCGGCCAGGCGATGGTCCGGCGCATCCCGCAGCGCCGGCTCGGGCGGCCGGAGGACCTCACCGGGCCGTTGCTGCTGCTCGCCTCCGAGGCGGGGGCGCACATGACAGGCGCGGTGCTGACGGTGGATGGCGGGCATTCGGTGAACCCGCTGTAGGGGCCCTCTTCGGGGCGACCGGGTTCCGCTCCTCCCCCCGCCACGCGCGCGGCGTGCTGCGGCTGCGGTGCGCGCCGCGTCTTCCTCGCCAGACCGGGCGGTCTGGGGCCACGCTTCGTCCTTTCGCTGGGCCACTCGGCCGCGAGCGGCAGGGTGCTACGCGGTCGAGATTGCCTTTCGCATCGCGGTTCCGTCGCCGGAGTCGGGATGCCGGGCACATGCGCGCGCCCGCCCTCATCTCGATTTTTCGAGAAGAATTTCACGAAAGAGAGGAAATCGCGGCTGCCATGAGGCGGAGTGAGGTCCAGGGAGAAAAGGACCATTATTGGTATTATTCGGACAACCACAGGTATGATTAATCGAAATTGATATCAGGGAATTTCCAAATATCAATAC
>JADGHI010000610.1 GCA_019689515.1 Acetobacteraceae bacterium
CGGGCAGGTGGTGGAGATGCCGGGGCGGGCGATCGACCGGGCGTGGCTGCTGAACTGGATCGCGCGGGAGACGGAGGGGCTGGACCTGGTGGCGATCGGGTCCGACCGGTGGGGGCTGGCGGACCTACAGGCGGTGATGGACCGCGAAGGGCTGCGCCTGCCGCTGCGGCCGGTAGGGATGGGCTACCGGGACCAGTCGCCGATGCTGGCGGCGTTCGAGGCGGCGGTGCTCGACGGGAAGCTCGGGCATGGGGGCCACCCGCTGCTGCGCTGGGCGGTTTCGAACGCGGTGGTGGATATGGACCCGGCGGGGAACCGGAAGCTGAGCAAGGAGCGGGCGCGCGGGCGGATCGACCCGCTGGTGGCGGCGGTGCGGGCGGGGGGGCTGGCGGCGCGGGAGCCGCCCGCCCCGAGCTTCGCCTTCACCGGCCTGGTGATCGCGGCCTAGGCGAGCCGCAGGGCGATGTCCTCGGCCAGCCGGTAAGCCAGCCACTGGTAAGGTTCGAGCACGTCCTCCAACGCCTGCCCGGCGTGCCCCGGGGCAACGTTCAGGCGACTTAACCTTTGTTCGAGCACGTCCTCCAACGCCTGCCCGGCGTGCCCGAGCGTGTCCCGCCGCGTTGCGACGAGCGCCGCCTGGCGGGACGGGGCAGGGCCGGGCTCTCCGTAAGCCGGGGTTGTGGTCAGGCCCGGCCGGGTGGTGACGCGCCCGCGCCGGGCCGATCCAATTCCACGACATCGCGAGTCCGGTGACAACCACTTTCGGTTGCTGCGCGCGGAGGCAACGGAACAGGGGCCGGCCACGCATATTCGCCTGCGGCGACCAGGCCGGGATCGGTTCGATGCGGTATTGACACGCCCGGAGCAATGTTGTAGATCGCCAACATCATCGGCGACCAGAGGGGACCCTCATGAAGCTCCGCGAGTTCTATGCCCGGTATTCGAGCTGGGCCCTGGGGATGTCCCCGCAGGAAGCCTACGAGCTGCAGCGCGTTCTCCAGATGGATGAGCGGGCGCAGGGCCAGGGGCTGAAGGCGACCCGCTCCGGCCCCGGCGGCGGTGCCGAGGCCACCCCCTTCACGGTGGCCTTCATGCTGATCGGCGCTATGGCGAATGGCGCCCGCGCCGATGCGATCGAGACCGTGTGGAAGTACTGGCACATTGAGACCGAAGGCTCGAACACCTCGGCCTTCTGGGTGCCTGAGGGCAAGAGCCATGAGGAGGCGGCACGCGAGGCCGGAATCGGCTATGCGCTGTGCCCCTTTACTCGACAGATCCTTTTCGGGGAGGCGCTTCGGTTCCTGCTCCGCAACCCAATCCACGCCGCCCTGGTGGACCGCATCGAGCTAGTGCGCGGACACGAGGACGTCTCGATCTACTGGCGCGATGGGGACGAGGTGAAGCGGTCGCGCTTCATCGCAGAGCACAACAAGGCTGAAGCCGCCTGGCTCGAAAAGCAAGGCGCGCTCCGGGTGGTCTGTACCCTCGGCGGCAAGGCGCTGGCCATGATCGCCTGCGACCTCCGCAAAGTCACCGAGCCTGAGCGCGAAGCGAAAAAGGGGCGCAGCGATGCGTGACCCTCAACAGACGGCGGCGGGGCACCGCCAGCAGCGCCGGGAGGCGCCGCATCCCCCCGATGGATACGCCCCGCCGTCACCCTCTCCCTCGCCGGTGGGTTGCGGGCCGTGCAGGCGGCCTGAAGCGGCCGGAGGCCGGCGAGGGGCGCCTCTTCCTCCGGCCGCACCTGCGCCCGACCGTCGCGATGACGGCCGATCCTTCAACGGAGAACGTGACGTGAGCGTCCGAAACCTATTGGAGCGCCGCGCGGCGATCGCCGCCGAGATGCGCGGCATCCTCGACAAGCCGGCCGGCGAGAACGGCGACCTCTCGGCCGAGCAGGAGCAGCGGTTTAACGCCCTCAAGGGCGAGGCCGACGCGCTCGAGCAGCGCATCCAGCGCCAGGCGGCGGTGGACGACCTGGAGCGCCGCATGGCCGGCCAGCCCATGGGCGGCACCGGCGATCGGCACCTGGATCGCGAGCTGCAACAGGTGGGCGTGCTCGACGTGATCCGCGCGGCCCTCGGCGGTACCGACCGCAACGCCGGCCTGGCCCGCGAGCTGTCGAACGAGCTGGAGCGCCGCTCCGGGCGCCGCGCTCAGGGCCTGTTCTGGCGTCCGCCGCCGGCCCCCGAGGTGCGCGTGCTCACGAGCGCCTCGGGCGGCACCTCCTTGGTGCCAACGGAGCATCGGCCGGACCTCTACATCGCCGCGCTGACGGCCTCCTCGGTGGTCCGGAGCCTCGGCGCTCGCGTCATTTCGGGCCTCACTGGCAATCTCAGCATCCCACGCGAGACGGACAGTCCGGCGGTGGGCTGGGTCGCCGAAAACGCCGCGCTGAACCTCGGCGGGGGCGCCGAGCACGGGCTGATCTACGGCGACTGGTCCGAGCTGCTGATCGGCGTCTGGAGCGAGCTCGACATCCTGGTGAACCCCTACGAATCCACGGCCTACAGCAAGGGCAACGTCGTCATCCGCGCCATGGCGACGGTGGATGTCGCCGTTCGCCACCCCAAGGCGTTCGTCAGCGTCGAGGACGTGACGACATCGACTCCGGCGATGCCCGCCGAGGCCGAGGAGGCTGCATGATCCCGGCCCGCTTTCCGGACGGGCTGGAGCGGCGCGCGGCCGTCGAGCTGCGCGCCGGCGCCCGCCCGCGCCGGGCGCGGGCCGCCGCGGCGATGGACGTGCCCC
>JADGHI010000611.1 GCA_019689515.1 Acetobacteraceae bacterium
CGCCGAGCCTGCCGCGCCCGCCGCGGCGGAGGTCAGGCCGGGCGAAGGCGGCCGCGGCGCGGCACCGGCGCGGCGAATGCGCGCCGCCACTGCCGCCGCCCCGTCCCCCGCCGGCGGTGGCGGCCTCGCCTTGCCTCCGCCTCCGGACGGTCCCTTCCTGCGCCTCCTGCGCAGCGCCGGGTTCCGCTTCGCGCTGCTCTTCGCCGCGCTGTTCGCGGCCTCGACCCTCGCCTTCGCCCTGGTGCTCTGGTGGGGCACCGCCGTCGCGCTCGACCGGCAGACCGACGCGGTGCTGCGCGCCGACGCGCTGGCGCTCGCGGAACGCTGGCGCGAGGCCGGTGCGGCCGGCACGGCGGAGGCGATCGACGAGCGGCTCGCCGTCGATGTGGAAGCCGAGTCGATCTATCTCCTGCGCGCGCCCGACGGGCGGCGGCTGGCGGGCAACCTCGACCGCTGGCCGCCGGAGATGGAGGACGCGAGCACGGCCTGGGCCGACCTCCTCATCGCCCATGACGGGCGGAGCTCCGAGGCACGGCTCCACACCATCGACCTGTCCGACGGCTACCGGCTGCTGGTCGGGCGCGACGTGTCCGACAAGCTCCGGGTGCGCAAGCTGATCGCCGAGGGCCTGCTCTGGGCGGCGGGCTTCGCCCTGCTCTTCGCCCTGTTCGGCGCCTGGCTGCTCGGCCGCGCGCTCGAGACGCGGCTGCGGCCGGCCTTCGAGACGGCGGCGGCGATCGCGGGCGGCGACCTCGCGCAGCGCGTCCGGCTCACCGGCCTCGGCGACGAGTTCGACCGGCTGGGCGCGACGATGAACGCCATGCTCGACCAGATCGACCGGCTGATGGCCGGGGTGCAGGGCGTCTCCGACGCGATCGCGCACGACCTGCGCACGCCGATCGCGCGGGCGCGCGCCAAGCTTGAGGACGCGCTGCGCAGCACGCAGGGGCGGGCCACGCCCGAGGGCCAGGCGGTGCTCCGTGCCGCGATGGAGGAGGGCATCGCCGATCTCGACGCCGTCACCCGCGTCTTCGAGGCCCTGCTGCGCATCGCCGAGGCCGAGGCCGGGGCGCGCCGCGCGGCCTTCGCGCCGCTCGACCTGGTGCCGCTGCTCGCCGACCTCGCCGAGTTCTACGGCGCCGCGGCGGAGGCGCGCGGCCAGCGGCTCGAGACCGAGTTCCCCGCCTCGGTCCGGCTGACCGGCGACCGTGACCTGGTGCTCCAGGCCGTGGCCAACCTGCTCGACAACGCGGTGAAATTCGGCCCGCCGGGCGGCACGGTGCGGCTGTCCGCCCGCGCGCTGGACGAGCCCGGCCCCGCCGGGGCCCCCCTCGCCGCCGAGGTGACAGTCACGGATGCGGGACCGGGCCTCTCCCCGGCCGACCGGGCGCGCGCCGGCGAGCGGTTCTTCCGCGCCGATTCCTCGCGTGGCACGCCGGGATCGGGGCTCGGCCTGTCCCTGGTGCTGGCGGTCGCGCATCTGCACCGGGGCGAGCTGGTGCTGGAGGACGCCGTGCCCGGGGGGCAGCCGCCGGGGCTGCGGGCGAGGCTGCGGCTCGCCTCCGGATGACGGAAGCGTCACATGCGGGACAGCCCGGCGCAGTGCGGCGCGGGGCAGATTCCCCGCGATGCTTGCGCTCGCCACGGTCCTGCTTGTTCTCCTCGCCCCGCTGCCGGCGGCGGCCGGAGAGGGGGACTCCGTGGTGCACGTCACCACGGAGACGCGGGAGTATTGCAGCGTCCTTGCCGACCGGTTTGCGGCGATGCGCGAGACGGCATCCCCGCTCGCCCGGGCGCTGGCCGAGGACGGGATACGCCTCTGCGCCAACGGCCATGTGCGCACCGGCGTGGCCCGGCTGCGCCGCGCCATCCGCCTTGCCAGGGAATAGCCGGGCGGGCGGCGGGGCAGCCAGCGATCGCCGTCGCGTGCCACGCCGCCACGGGCGGCATGGTGGTGCCGCCGGTGCGGTCATCCTGCCGCAGCCCGGCATCCGCGCTGCACCGCCTTGGCCATCTGGAGCCGGCCGCCTTGGCCCGGTCCTCAGTTGCGCGGGGCGGCGCATGCGGTTCGCCTCATCGCCCACCGAGGCGACGGAGTGGTGCCGGGGGTGGCGGCGCGTCCTTTCGCAGTTGCCGCCCCCCGGGACGCTGCCTCGCATCCTTCGCGCCCAGCCTCGGTCCCGCGCCAGGTGAGCTCCTCCGGCTTCCTCCGCCCCGCCCTGGCCGGAGCCTGCGCGACGGGCGCGGGCAACGGGCTGGCGCGCTTCGGCTTCGTGCCGCTGTTCCCGGCCATGGTCGCCGCCGGCTGGGTGGAGGGCGGCGAGGCGGCGCTGCTCGGAGCCGTCAACCTCGCGGGCTACCTGGTGGGGACGCTGCTCGGCTGGCCCTTGGCGCGCGCGATCGGGGTGCCGCGGGCACTCGATGCGGCGATGGCGCTGATCGTGCTGAGCCTCGCCGCCTGCGCGGCGAATCTCGGCCTGTGGTGGTTCGTGCCTTGGCGGACCCTGGCAGGCGTGGCGGGCGGGGTGCTGATGGCGCTGGCCGGGCCCGCGGTGCTCTCCGTCGTGCCGCCGCACCGGCGCGGCACGGCGAGCGGGGTGGTGATCTCCGGCGTGGGAAGCGGGGTGATTCTGGTCTCGCTCGCCATGCCTGTCCTGCTGGGACAAGCCGGAGTGCCGGGGGCGTGGCTCGGGCTGGCCGCGATGGTGCTGGCCTTCTGGGCCTTCGCGCATCCGCGCTGGCCGCGGCC
>JADGHI010000024.1 GCA_019689515.1 Acetobacteraceae bacterium
GCCCAGAACGGATCGCGGGTGTTCCAGAAGGCGAGGTCGGCCAGCAGCGCCCCGATCAGGAAGGCGATCGGGAAGGTCACCAGCATGGGGTGGACGGGATGGTCGGCGATCCGCACCGTGCTCGCGATCCCGAACGGCCCGGGGCGCTCTTCACCGGCAGCGAGCCTGCGCATGCCGGCGTCCGCCGCTCTGTCCATGCCTCGCTCCCTTGCATGGTGCCGTGCCGCTTTCGATGCAGCGGCGGGGCCGGCGTTCCCGGCCCGCGCGCGCCGCTACGGGAGCGCCGTGCCGGGGGCCTGCCCCGTCGTCTCCCGCTCCATCGCTGCCTCCGCCTCCAGGCTCCGCAGGTCCCGGCCGGCCGTCGCAACCGCGAGGACCTTGCCGTCCCGCCGGTAGCGCACCACCGCGTCCCGCGCGCCGATGTCGCCCTCGACCTCGATCGCGTCCCATCGCTGCGCGTGCCCGACATAGTCGATCGAGGTGTCGTAGTGCCGGCTCCAGAAGAACGGCGCCGCGGCGAAGCGCGCGCGCCGGTCGCCGCCGAGCATGTTCAGCGCCGCCGCCTGGCCCTGGCGCTCCGCGACCACCCAGTGCTCGATGCGGATCCGCTCGCCCGTGAGCGGGTCAGGCCACCGGGCGATGTCGCCGGCGGCGAAGATGCCCGGCACGCCCGTCTCCAGGTACTCGTCCACCAGCACGCCGTGATCCACCGCGAGGCCGGCGTGCTCGGCGAGCTCCGTCCGCGGCCGCACGCCGGTGCCGAGGACCACCAGACCGGCATCGAGGCTCTGGCCGTCCTTGAGGCGCACCCGGTTCGGCTCGATCGCCGCGACCTCCGCCCCTAGATGGAAGACGACGCCCTGCTCCTCGTGGAGCTGGCGCACCAGGTCGCCGAGTTCCGGACCCAGCACGCGTTCCAGCGGCCGACGCTCGGGGGCGACGACTTGCACCTCCAGACCGCGCGCCCGAAGCGAGGCCGCGACCTCCAGCCCGATGAAGCCGGCCCCGATCAGCACCGCGCGCCGCGCCACCTTTGCCGCCTCGATCAGGGCGCGGCTGTCCTTCAGGGAGCGCAGCGTGCGCACCTGGGGCCCATCGGCGCCAGGGATCGGCGGCCGCACGGGCTCGGCACCGGTGGCCAGCAGGAGGCGGTCGAACGGAAGCTCCCCTCCGCCGGCCGCGAGCAGGACGCGCCGCGCCGCGGGGTCGATCCCGGCCACCGTCGCGCCGAGGCGCAGGTCGATCCCGTTCTCCGCGTAGAAGCCTTTGGGGCGCAGCGGGATCCACTCCTCCGGCGCGGTGCCCGCGAGGTAGTCCTTGGAGAGGTTCGGCCGGTCGTAGGGCGGGGCGTCGTCCGCGCTGAGTAGCGTGAGGCTCCCCGCGTAGCCCTCCCGCCGCAGCCTCTCGGCCGCGGCGAAGCCCGCGGCGCCGCCGCCGACGATGACGATGCGTTCGGGCACCGTGCCGGCCGCGGGCGTCGCCGGGGCGGGGCGGCGGGCGGGCGGTGCGAGCTTGTCGCGCACGAAGAGCCTGCCGTCGCGCCGCTCCACGCGCCAGCATGGAACGGGGTCGAAGGCAGGCGCCCGTAGCGCCTCCCCGGTCCTCAGGCTGAAGCAGGCGTGGTGCCACGGGCAGCGCACCGTGTCCTCGACGAGGAGGCCCTCCGCGAGCGGGCCGCCGTAATGGGTGCAGGTGGCGCCGATGGCGAACACCTCCTCGCCGCGGCGCGTCAGTAGCACGGTCTCCTCGCCGACATGGCCGGCGAGCATGCCGCCGTTGGGCAGGTCGGACAGAGCTACACCCTGGGTCAGGTCGGGGCCGCCTGGTGCCGCCTGGTCTCCGCCCATGGACGCCTCCTTTGTGCTCCGGTTGCCGGCGCGGGGCGGGGTCGCCCCTTTTCGGCAAGGATTGCGGGCCCGCCGGCATCGGTCCCGCACCACCTTTGATGCGGCACATCCGCAAACGTTCCCTGGTGGGGACATGGCCGGCTGGCTGCCCGCCGGTCCCGCCTCGCGGCGCCGCGGAACATTTTCCGGCCCTCCGGCATCCAAGGGCCTGGTCACGGCACAGGGCCGGAAGCGGCACCAGGAGGACACGGCATGGATGCTCTCGCGACGGGAATCGGCGATGCCCTTGAGCTTGGGCGGGACACCGCGGCGGTCCGCCGCCCGTCCCGCGCCGAGGCCGAGGCGGCGGTGCGCACGCTGATCCGCTGGGCCGGCGACGATCCCGACCGCGAGGGGCTGATCGACACGCCGGATCGCGTGCTCCGCGCCTACGCGGAGTGGTTCGGCGGCTACGACGAGGATCCGGTCGCGCTGCTGGAGCGGACGTTCGGGGAGAGCGGCGGCTATGACGGGATCGTGTTGCTGCGCGACGTCCGGTTCGTGTCCCACTGCGAACACCACATGGCGCCAATCTTCGGTCGGGCGCATGTCGCCTATCTGCCCGGCGCCCGGGTCGTCGGCATCTCCAAGCTGGCCCGCATCGTCGAGCTCTACGCCCGGCGGTTGCAAATCCAGGAGCGGATGACGGCGCAGATCGCCGACGCGATCGACGCAGTGCTGCAGCCGCGGGGCGTCGCCGTCGTCGTGGAGGCCACCCATGGTTGCATGGCCACGCGCGGCGTCCACAAGCCCGGCGCGGCAATGGTCACCGGCCGCATGCTCGGAGCCTTCCGCGATCACCCCGGGACGCGGGCGGAGTTCCTCTCCGCGGTCGGGCTGGGACAGCAGGGCGGCGCAGCCGGGAACCTTTTCGGCTGACCGGCATCGAATGGCGAGGCGTGCAAGGAACGGGCGAATGCGAGGACATCGGCATTCCGAGGCGGTAAGCGAAGCCGCCGTTGCCGAGTTCGGAGACAGCGAGCTCGTCATCCTGGCCCGCCGGGGCGAAGCGGCGGCATTCCGCGAGATCATGCGGCGCAACAATCGCCACCTCTTTCGCGCCGCCCGCGGCGTGCTGCGCGACGACCTCGAGGCGGAGGACGTGGTGCAGGAGGCCTATGTGCGTGCCTTCCAAGGCCTTGCCGGCTTCAGGGGCGATGCCAGCCTCTCGACCTGGCTCACGCGCATCGCGCTCAACGAGGCGCTCGGACGGCTGCGGCGCCGGCGGAACACGGTCGATCTGGCGGCAGTCGAAATTGCGCAGGAAGGCGGAGGGGCCCGCGTCCTCATGCTTCCCACGGCGCAAGCGGGAGGCGATCCCGAGGGCGCGGCCGCGCGGCGCGAGATCCGCCGGCTGTTGGAAGAGGCGATCGACGAACTGCCCGAGGTCTTCCGGCTCGTGCTCGTGGCCCGGGACGTCGACGGGATGAGTGTCGAGGAGACGGCCCAGATCCTTGGCGTCCGGCCGGAGACGGTCAGGACGCGGCTGCACCGCGCCCGGCGGCAGCTCCGCGCCGCGCTCGACCAACGGCTCGGCGATACTCTGCACGAGGCCTTCCCCTTCGACGGCGCGCGCTGCGCACGGATGACGGAGGCGGTGCTCGCGCGCCTCGGCCTCGACGCTCCGGCGCCATCGGGATGACGACACCCAACACCGTCCCGAGGCCGGCTGCCCTGGGGCGCCTGCGGGGCAGGGGCAGCCCGTTTGCCATGACGGTCTCGTCCCGGGACCGTGTGACCCATCCGTCGTGCCGGGCCGGCCGCGCGCAAGGCGTGGCCGGGTTCAGCCCGGCGTGGCCCCGGAGGCGCGGACGATCGGCGCCCACTTCGTTGTCTCGGCCCGGATGAAGGCCGCCAGGTCCTCCGGCGAGGAAGGCGTCGCCTCGATCTGGCGCCGCGCCAGGGCCGCGACGATCTCCTCGTCCGTCAGCGCCGCGGTTGCCGCCCGGTGCAGCGCCTGGAGGATCGGCGCTGGCACGCCACGCGGAGCCATCAGCGCGCTCCAGTCCGCCATGTCGAACTCGGACAGGCCGGGGGTTTCCGATACCGCTGGCACCTCGGGCAGCAGCCTGCTCCGCTCGCGCGTGGTGACCGCCAGCATGCGCAGCCGCCCCGCTTCAACGTGCGGCCCCGCGCCGGAGGCGGGCGTGAAAGCGAAATCGACCTTGCCGGTGATCAGGTCGGTGATCAGCGACCCGCCGCCCCGGTAGGGCACGTGGATGTTGTTCAGCCCCGCCATCCGGTTGAGCTGCTCGCCCGCGAGGTGCCCCGCCCCGCCGGAGCCCGAGGAGCCGAAGGTGAGCGGATTGGCCTTCGAAGCGGCAACCACCTCCGCCACGCTGCGCCAGGGCCGATCGGCCGGCACCGCCAGCACGTTCAGGATCATGGCGACCCGCGTGATGGGCGTGAGGTCCGTCTGCGGATCGAAGGTCAGGTTGCCGTAGAGCGTCGGATTGATGGCCAGGGCGCCGATCGTGCCCAGGAGGAGCGTATGGCCGTCGGGCGCCGAGCGCACGACGTGATCCGTGGCGATGTTGCCGCCGGCGCCGGTGCGATTCTCGATCACGACCGACTGGCCCAGCACGGCCTGCATCTTCGGCGCCATCAGGCGCGCGGCGACGTCCGTGGTCCCGCCAGGCGAGAAGCCCACGATCAGCCGGATCGGCCGGCTTGGGAACGCGGCCTGCGCCCGCACCGCGGGTGCTGCAAGCAGCGTCGGCGCAGCGGCCAACAAGCTCCGGCGAAGCATCATCTCTCCATCCCCCTCATATCTTTCGGTCGGTCGGTAGCAGGGTGTCCCGAACCCAGCCCGCGACGGCGCAGGCATCGGCGTCGCGCTCGGCAAAACCCGCGAGCTGGAGCCCGAGCGGCAATTCCTCCACTGCGAGCAGTGGCAGCGCGAAGGCCGGCGCGCCGACCAGCGTCCAGGGCAGCGCGTAATTGCGTGAGCCGGTGAAACCGTGGTCCTGGATCGCGGGGCCGCTGGAGCAGAGCATGACGAAACCGTCCGCCCGCCCCGCGAATTCCGCCACCATCCCGCGCAGCCGCTGCCGGTCCGCGAGCGCGCGCGCATAGGCCGCGGCGTCGAGCCGCCCGGCGCGCTCAAGCAGATCCTGGATGCGCGCACCCACCTGGTCCGCCCCATGCGCGCGGTACGCCGCGAGCGGCCAGCGCGCCTCCCAGGCCAGCAGGTCGTTGGCGACCTCGCCAATGCCGCGCAGCTCCTGCTCCAGCGCTGCGGTCGCCGCGTCGTTCGCGGCGTCAAGGATCCGCACTCCGGCGCGGGCCAGCCGCGAAACGGCATCCTCGAAGGCTGCGCGGGAGCTCGGCGGCGTCTCGTCCCAGCCCAGCGTGTCGAGCCGCACCAGGGTTGCGGGACGGCGCGGCGGAGGCGCCTCCTCCGGGCCGGCGAGGCCGGGATGCGGCGGTGTGCCGCCAACGATGCGGGAGATCGCCATGGCGCCGGCCCAGACATCCTCCAGACTCGCGCCGATCACGCCGAGATGGTCGAGCGTCGGCGCGAGCGGCGCGAGGCCGCCGACATGCAGGGCTCCGTGCGTCGGCTTCAGCGCATAGGCGCCGCAATAGCTGGCCGGCCGGATGGTGGAGCCGTGGGTCTGGGTGCCGAGGCCGAGGCTCGCCATGCCGCCGCCGACGGCCGCCGCGGAGCCGCTCGAGGAGCCGCCTGGCGTACGGCTGGTATCGTATGGATTCCGGGTGGGGCCGGAGTTGCCGCAGGCGAATTCCGTAGTGACCGTCTTGCCGAGGATGACCGCTCCGGCCTGGCGCAGCGCCAGCACCGCCGCTGCGTCCCGCCGCGCTTGCCAGCCCTCGTAGATCGGGCTGTTCATCTGCGTGGGCAGATCGACGGTCTCGATCATGTCCTTGATGACCACCGGCATTCCATCGATGGCCGAGAACGGACGGCCCTCTCGCCACCGCGCCGTCGCGGCGTCCGCGGCGCGGCGCGCGGCGGCGAGATCCAGGGAAACGAAGGCCGAGATCGCAGGCTCGTCGCGCTGTAGGGTCTCGATGCAGGCTTCGAGGAAGTCGCGCGGCGTCGATCTTCCGGCCCGGAAGGCCACGGTTTTGGGCATGTAGGGCCGCGCCAGCGGCCGCGTGGGGTCGTACGCGATCCGCCGCTGTGGAGCGTCGGCGGGAAGGGGTCGAACGGGCAGGACGGTCACGCAATTCTCCGACAGGCCAGGCAATGCGCCTACCATCGTTGAAAGGCAGAGGGAGCGGAGCGTCTTGTCAACAAGCCCGCCCCGCATCCATGCCGACGGACAGCAGGGTTGCCCGCTTCGCCGTGCTGCGGCCGACGCCAGGAGACAGGGGGCGGCTGCATTGACAGAAACGCGCCGCAAAGCTTGCCTTCGTGGTCGTAAACAATCGGTTCGCGCGGGGCCGGCCATCCAGACGGGCAGAATGGGGTAGGCGGTTGCCGTGTTCACTGCAAGCGCCGGAGCGATCGAATTTGGCGCCTGCGCACACACTCGCATGGCGGGCGCGTGGCGGTGGCGCCGGAACCCGGCGGCCATCACGCGCCGCAGATGCGGCTGCCCGATGAATGCCGGCATCATCCATCGGGCGGCCTCCCTGAGCCGTACGCGACAGGAGGCATGGGATCGCGACGCTTGATGAGACACACAAGGCCCCGCGCGCGTCGTCGCGCCGATGCCGCGGACAAACGGATGTCAAGGCGGACAACCGGATGTCAAGCAAGCAAGCAAGGGAAAGCACCAATTGTGACCGCCGCACCCCGTCGCCGACGCCGGCATCTGCTGACTAGCCCCGATTTGCCGGCACCCGACACCGGCATCACCCGCCCGAACGAGACCGCCGTCTCGCGCGGGGTCGAGATCATGGTCGCGACCCACCGAGAGAGCGGAACCTTCGGCCTCAGTGCCCGGATCCAGGAGTGCTACGAGGAGCGGCGGCCGCCAACGATGACGCGCGTCGCGCTGCGCTGAGCCATCGACCAATGCATCGCGATGGATACCGCCGGCGTGGCGTGGGACCGCTTCTTCAGCCGCAGGATGGGCACCATCCGCACCCCGTACCTGGAGGACGCCAACTACGAGCGACGGATGAATGTGCTGCGGCAATTTGTACGCGACGGGCTAGGGTCTGTTAGCGCCTGAACTTCGGGGCGTTGGAGGCGTTGAGCCGCCTTTCTGGAGGGCGGTTGCGGTGCTGACGGACGAGCAGTGGGCGGTGCTGGAGCCGCTGGTGGAGGCGTGCCGGCCGCCTGCGAAGGTGCCGCCGGGCAACCTGCGGCGGACGGTTTCGGCCATCGTCTGGCGGCACCGGAACGGGGCGAAGTGGCGCGCCATCCCCGGCGAGTTCGGTCCGTGGTGGATGGCAGCCCAGACCGTCTGACGCAGTGCGTCAGACCCGCTGGTCCCGCCTCGGCGTGTGGGAGCGGTTGCTCGCCATGGCGCAGGCGCGCGGCGTCGAACTCGGCATGGCGTTCGTGGACGGCACCTCGATTCGTGCCCACCAGAAGGCGGCGGGCGCGACCAAAAAGGCGCCGCTCCGGCGCAACGGGGTGCTGGTGAGGCGCTTGGCCGTTCTCGTGGCGGCTATGGCACCGTCAGAGGCATGCCTCTGACCGTGCGTGATCGCCGACGGCGCGGGGCGGGCCGTCGCCTTCGCACTGGCCCCCGGTCAGGCGCACGAACTGCCCCACGCCGCGCCGCTGCTCGCCCGACTGCCCGGCGTGCCGATGTGGGTTGTGGCCGATCGCGGCTATAGCGGCCACGCCTTCCGCGACCACATCTGGAGCCTCGGCGCACGGCCCGCCATTCCGCCGCAGGTCAACGAAGCCCCCGTCGCCTGCCCGGAGCCGATCTACAACAACCGCAACCGCGTCGAGCGGCTCTGGGCCCGCTTGAAAGAGTGGAGGGCCGTGGCGACGCGCTACGAGAAAACCGCCGCATCCTTCCTCGGCGTCCTCTGCCTCGCTGCCACCATCGACTGGCTCAGGCGCTAACAGACCCTAGTCGACCACTGCACCGGATGCTTTCACGATCGGCCCCCAATGGTTGTAATCCCTTTGGACAAGGTCAGTGAACTCCTCGACGGACAGGTTACCTGGAGTAGCGACGAACTCAGAGAGGCGATCCCGAACCTTCGACGTCGCAAGAACGGCGCGGACCTCCCTGTTCATGCGCTCGACGATCGCCCGCGGCGTGCCGGCCGGCGTCGCCAGGCCAAACCAGCTGCCGCCAACGATATCGACGCCCTGCTCCTTGAACGTCGGAATCTCCGGGAACTGCTGGCTCCTTTGGGCGCCGGGCGTCCCCAGGGGGCGGACCATGCCTTGCCGGATATAGGATGCCGCAGAGGGAAGGCTGTCCGACATGAGGGGCACCTCTCCGCTGATGACGGCGGTCATCGCGGGGCCCGCGCCACGATAGGCCACGTGGTTGAGGCGCGCGCCGGTGGTGTTGGCGAAGTGAACGATGAAGAGATGATTGAGAGATCCCGCCCCCGACGATGCCATGTCCAGCCCACCGGGCGTGGCCCGTGACAGGCGGATCAGATCGGCAAGATTGCGCCCTTCGAACTGCGGATTGGCCACGAAAACCTGGTGCGTGTAGCAGACCAGGGCGACATGCGCGAAGTCGCGCATCGGATCGTACTGGATGTTGCGGTAGAGGGCCGGCCCGACGGCCATTACGCTCACGCTGGAGAACACATAAGTATACCCGTCAGGCTCGGCGCGGGCGACATGGGCCGTGGCGGTGGTTCCTCCTGCTCCGGCTCTGTTCTCGACGATGACGGGCTGGCCCAGGCGGTCCTGCAGACCCTGCGCGAGCAACCTCGCCACCAGATCCGTGGAGCCGCCGGGTGCAAAGGTCACGACCAGGCGCACAGGCCGGTTGGGCCAGGCGGCAACAGGTGTCGCGCTGGCCGGCGTCTTGGCAATCAGGGGTGTTGATGCGAGCGAGCCGAGCATCAAGCGACGAGACGTGGACATGCGTTGGACTTGATCCTCATAGGTGGGTCGTCAGGAACAGGGCGACGTCAGCGACGCCATCGAGCCGCAACCGACGGTCGGCGCGAGGTAGTCGAAAGGGGGGAGAAATGTCGAGATGCGCTGCACTCGACCGCCTGGGCTACCGGGTCGTGTTCTTCCTCACCAGCCTCGAGCAGGTCTGGCGCGTCGCCACGCGCTACGGTCCGAGGCACCGCCTTGGGCGATCACCCGGAATTACCTCGTCATGGCCCGGATCGATGGACCGCAGGTCGATTTTCATGCACGATCTATTCGAGCCGGATGTTGGCGGCCTGGACGACGCGCCGCCACTTTGAGATCTCGTTCGCGACGAAGTCGGTGAAGTCGGCCCGTGTCATGCGATTCGGCGTGGACCCGAGGTCCTGGAGCCGCTGCACCATCTCCGGCTCATGCAGGATGCGCAGCGTCAGTTCGTTCAGCCTCTGCGCCAACGGTGCGGGCAGGCCACCTGGGCCCGACAGCCCGAACCAGCTCAGAACCACCACGTCCGGCAGCCCCTGCTCCACAAAGGTGGGCACGTCAGGGAACGCCGGAATGCGCTGGGGAGAGCTGACGGCCAGCGCGCGGATCCTCCCGTCCCTGAGATGCGGGGCCGAGGAGGCGATGGCGTCGAACATCGTGTCCACGTCGCCGGCGAGCAGTGCGGTCAGCGCGGGCGCCGCGCCGCGATAGGGTACGTGCACGAGGTTCACATCGGCGGCGAGGCCGAGCAGCGCGCCATTCAGGTGGTTGAGCGTGCCGTTGCCGGGTGAGGAATAGGTGATGCGGCCCGGCTCCGCCCGTGCGGCGGCGACGAGGTCGGCAACGCTGCGGTAGCGCGCCTCGGGCCGCACCGCCAGCACGTTCGGCGTGCTGGCGACCAAGGCGATGTGGGTGAAATCGCCCATCGGATCGAAGGGCAGGTTGGGATAGAGGGAGGGACCACTGCCGTGGGGGCCGGAGGTGGTCAGCAGGAGGGTCGTTCCGTCGGGCGCCGCCTTCGCCACCAGATCCGCGCCGATGACCCCGCCCGCGCCAGGCCGGTTCTCCACGACGAAGGTGCCGCCGGTAGCGCGGGCAAACCGCTCGGCCATCAGGCGCGCCAGGATGTCCGTCGTGCCGCCGGGCGGGAAGGTGACGATGATGCGCACCGGGCGATTGGGCCAAGCGCCCGTTTGGGCCAATGCTCCGGAGGCCGCCAGCGTCGCGGTGCCGGCCGAGCCCAGTAGCGCGCGGCGGTGAAGCATGTCGTGCTCTTCCTCTCCGGTAGCGTTCCGTTCGGGCTCGGCTAACCACTCCCTCGCATGCGTTGTCAACGCGATGGCCCTGGACGATGGAACTTCCCCCTTGCTGCATGGCGTGCGGACGCGCGATGTTCGGGCCACACTGCGAGGAGCGGCGGGTACGATGCTGGCCACTGGACTGGAGCGCGAGGCGTTGACCGATCGGAGCGCAGCCGAGGTGCGCGCCGCGATCCGCGGCAAGCGCTGGCGCGGCACCACGCATGACTTGGCGCGCGGCTTCATACACGCCAACCTCGCCGTCCTGCCGGCGGGCCTCGCCCTCGATTTCCTGCGGTTCTGCTTGCGCAATCCCAAGCCTTGCCCGCTTCTGGACGTGACGGACACAGGCGATCCGGAGGCCCGCCAGTGTGCGCCCGGCAGTGACCTGCGCACCGACCTGTCGCGCTACTGCATTTACCGGGATGGCCGTTTGTCGGGCGAGGCCGAAGACCTGTTGGGTGTCTGGCGCCCGGACCACGTTGGATTTGTCATGGGGTGCAGCCTTTCCTTCGATGCGGCCCTGGAAGCCGAGGGCATCCCTGCGCGCAGCTTCCGCCGCGGTGCCCGCATCCCGGTGTTCACCTCCAATATCCAATGTGTCCCTGCGGGGCCCTTCCGCGGTCCGCTGGTCGTCAGCCTCAAGCCCATCCCGAAGCGCTGGGTGGACGCCGTGATCGCGGTGACCGAGCAGTATCCGCTGGCGCATGGTGGTCCCGTGCATGTCGGTGATCCGGCCGAGATCGGCGTGGATCCGCGTCGCGCGGAGTGGACCACGGCGTGCGAGATCGGGCCGGACGAGGTGCCGGTCTTCTGGGCGTGTGGGGTCACGCCTCAGGCGGTGGCGATGGCCGCCGGGATCCCGGAGATGTTCACCCATGCCGTCGGCCACATGTTCCTGACGGACCTGACGCTCGCTGACATCCGCCGCTAATTCGTCGCTCGATACTACCTGCCCACGGCGCCCGTAGCCGGGTGGCACCGCAGTGGGCCTATGCTCCCGGTCAGAGCGTGGTATTCCCGCTCCAAGTCCTTGTAGGCCACCAGGAACCGGACAGGTATGCCGCAAGCCGCGCCTCACGTTTGCACTGTCGTTGAGCATCTGCTCGCCTCGTTGGCTAAGCGTGGAACGCGCAGGATCTTCGGCGTGCCGGGTGGCGGTTCGTCCCTGGACCTGATCGCCGCTGCGCCGCGCTTCGGGCTTGAGTTCGTGCTGTGCCGGCACGAGGGCAGCGCGGCGATGATGGCTGTTGCCGACGCGGAGCTGACCGGCGCGCCCGGCGCGGTTCTGGCCACCAAGGGGCCGGGGGTAACCAACGCCGCCAATGGGCTGGCCTGCGCGACGCTGGAGCGTGCGCCGGTCGTCCTCATCTCCGACGGCTTCACCGAGGCGCAGCTCAGCTACATCACGCACCAGGTCTTCGACCAGCGCGCCGCCACGGCGCCGATCGCCAAGGGCTACACCCAGGCGCGTGGCGCGGAGCCGGCCGTAGAGATCGAGGCCCTGCTCGACCTTGCCTGCACCGCGCCGCGTGGCGCTGTCCACCTCGACCTGACCGGCGAGGCGGCGCGGCGCCCGGCGGGACCGTTGCCGTCCGCCGCGCCGGAGAACCGCGAGGCGCCGGATCTCGACGCTGCGGTTTCCCTGCTGCGCCAGGCTCGCCGGCCCGTTCTGCTCGCCGGGCTGGAGGTGGCAGAGCCTGCCGCCGCCACCGGTGTCCGCCGCTTGGCCGAGGCGCTCGGTTGCCCAGTCCTCGTCACCTACAAGGCCAAGGGCGTGGTGCCGGACTCCCATCCGCTCTTCGCCGGTATCTTCACGGGCGGAACGCTGGAGGCCGCCTGCGTTGGCGAGGCGGACCTCATCATCCTCGCGGGCCTGGATCCTGTGGAGCTGATCCTGCAGCCCTGGCGCTATCGTGCGCCTGTCCTCGATGTGGCGAGGCGCCCGCATCCGGTCCACTACACGCCCATGGCGGCCGGAGCTTACGGACCACTGCCAGCGGCGCTCGACGCGCTGGTGGCGGCGGCTGTTCGATCCGGCTGGACGCCGGCTGAGATCGCTCGCCACCGGAACGCCATGCGGCACGCCCTGGCCTGGACCGGCTCCGGTGGGGTTGCGCCGCCGCGCGTCGTCGAGCTGGCGCAGGCTGCGGCACGCGCGCACGGACGGATCCCACGCATCACCGTTGATGCCGGCGCGCACATGTTCTCGGCCACCGCATTCTGGGAGTGCGAGGCCCCGCGAGACCTGCTGATCTCCAACGGCCTCGCCTCAATGGGTTTCGCGCTGCCGGCCGCCATCGCCGCGGCTCTGCACGACCCGGCGCGCGGCGCAATTGCCTTCACCGGCGACGGTGGCCTGATGATGTGCATGGCCGAGCTGGCAACGGCGGCGCAGACGGGCGCGCCCGCGATCACCGTCGTGTTCAACGACGGCGCGCTGTCGCTCATCGACATCAAGCAGCAGCAACGGCAGCTCGCGCCGGCGGGTGTGCGCTGGAATCGGCCGGACTTCGCGCGGGTGGCGGAGGGCTTCGGAGTCCGTGGTTTCCGCGCCTCCGACGAGCCGGAGTACCGCACCGCTCTCCGCGAGGCGCTGGCGCACGACGGTCCGAGCCTGATCGACGTGCGGGTGGACCCCGCGGGCTATTCCGCGCAGCTTCAGGCGATGCGCGGCTGAATGGCCCTTGTCCAGTTTCGCCGCATGTTTCAATGGTGCGCCTCGTGAAGTCGATGGAGTGGTTGGCACGATGTCTGTGACCGGAACGTTCTCCGCGCTGCGCCTTGGCATGGCCTGGCAGCGCATCGCGGGGCTGATGGACGAGACGGCACAGACCTTCGTCCGTACCTCCTTCTCCTCCGTCGTGCGCGACAACTGGGACATGGCCATCGGCCTGATGGACAGCCGCGGGCGCCAGTTCGCGCAGTCTTCCCGCTCCGTGCCTTCCTTCGTCGGCACCATGCCGCGCACGCTCGCCGCCATGCTGCAGCGCTACCCGGTGGAGCGCCTGCGGCCCGGCGACGTCCTGGTCTCGAACGACGCCTACCACGGCACGGGCCACCTGAACGACATCACCATGGTGAAGCCGCTGTTCCGTGGTGGGCGGGTGGTCGCCTGGATCGGCAGCATCTTTCATTCGACCGACATCGGCGGCGCCCCTTCGGTCGAGGCGCGGGACTCGTGGGAGGAAGGGCTGACCATCCCGGTCGCCAGGATCCTGCGCGAGGGCGAGGAGAACGAGGACGTCATCGCCTTCCTCGAGGCCAACCTCCGCCAGCCGGGCGAGACGCTGGGCGACATCCGCGCCCAGTTCGCGGCCTACGAGCAGGCCGAGAGACGGCTTCAGCGCATCCTCGCCGAGGAGGGGATCGAAGATCTCGACGCGCTGGCGGAGGAGATCTTCGTGCGCTCGGAGCGGAGCATGCGGGAGGCGATCGCCGCCGCGCCGGACGGCGAGGTCACCGATGAGGTGACCGCCGATGGCTTCGAGCATCCGGTAACCATCCGCCTGCGCCTCACCATACAGGGCGACGGGCTGACGCTGGACTTCACGGGTACGGACCCGCAGATCGCGCGGCCGGTCAACTCGCCGCTCAACTTCACCCGCGCGTACTCGAACTACGCGGTGAAGTGCGCCTTCGACCCGATGACGCCGAACAACGACGGCTCCTTCCGGCCGATCCGCCTGATCGCCCCGGAGGGCTGCATCGTGAACCCGCGACGCCCCGCGCCGGTCTGGGGCCGGCACCTCACCGGCCACTACCTGCCGATGCTGGTCCTGACGGCGCTCGGCCGGCTCATCCCGGACCGCGTGATCGCCGAATGCGGCTCTCCGTTGTGGAACGTGTACTTCACCGGCGAGCACGAAGACGGACGCCGGTACGTGCGCATGTTCTTCATGAACGGGGGCCACGGTGCGGGCCCGCGACGCGACGGTCCCGCCTGTCTCTCCTTCCCCTCCAACGTCGCCACCCAGCCGGTGGAGCAGTTCGAGAACGGCATGCCGATGCTCATCACGGAGAAGGAACTGATGCCGGACAGCGGGGGGGCGGGCCGCACCCGCGGCGGCAACGGGCAGCGCCTCACCTTCCGCGTCGTCGGCACCAAGCCGGTCACGACCACCTACCGGCACGAGCGCGTGCAGCACCCGCCGCGCGGCATCCTCGGCGGCCGGCCCGGTGCGACGGGGCGCGATCTGGTCAACGGCAAGCCCGTTCCCGCGAAGGCCAGGATCGTGCTGAAGCCGGGCGACACCCTCACCTTCGAGACGCCCGGAGGCGGCGGCTTCGGCCCGCCAACCGAGCGTGACCGGGATGCGCTGCAGCGTGACCTTGCCGAGGGCTACATCACAGAGGCCGGCGCGGAGGCCTACGCCCGATGAGCGCCGCGGCCGCGCCCTACCGCATCGGGGTGGACATCGGCGGGACCTTCACCGACCTGGTGATGCTCGACTCCCGTGACGGCCGCCTGTTCAACGGCAAGGTCCTCACCACCCCGCACGCGCCCGAGGAAGCCGTGCTGCGGGGCGTGCGCGAGATGCTGGACCGGCACGGGGTGGCTGCGCGGGAGGTCCGACACGTCATCCACGGCACCACCCTGGTCGCCAACGCCCTGATCGAGCGCCGAGGCGTGCCGACCGGCCTCATCACCACGCGTGGCTTCCGTGACGTGCTCGAGATCGGCACGGAGCTGCGCCACGACACCTACGACCTCTTCATGCAGGTGCCGGAGCCGCTGGTGCCACGCCGTCTGCGCCTTGGCGTGCCGGAACGGCTGATGCCAGACGGCTCCGAGCTGGAGCCGTTGGACGAGGACGCCGCGCGCGAGGCGGCGCGTACGCTCGCGGCCGCCGGCGTCAAGGCGGTTGCCGTGTCTTTCCTCCACAGCTTCCGCAACCCGGCGCATGAGCGCCGCATGCGGGAGATCCTGGCGGAGGAGGCGCCGGGCCTCGTCGTCTGCCTCTCCTCCGAGGTCGTGCCCGAGATCGGCGAGTACGAGCGGACCTCGACGGCGGTCTGCAACGCCTATGTCCTCCCGGTCTTCGACCGCTACCTGAGGCGACTCGGCGACGGGCTGCGCAGCCTTGGCCTGACGGGGCCGCTCTACCTGATGCTCTCCGATGGCGGCACGGTGCACGAGGAGACGGCCGCCCGGCACCCGATCCGCCTCGTCCAGTCTGGTCCCGCAGGCGGCGTGCAGGCCACCTCGGTCTATGGCGCGGCTGCGGGTGCGGCGGACATTCTCTGCTTCGACATGGGCGGCACCACCGCGAAGGCGGCGCTGATCGATGCCGGGGAGCCGCAGCGCAGCACGGATTTCGAGGTCGCGCGCGTCGACCGGTTCCGCAAGGGCAGCGGGCTGCCGCTGAAGGTGCCGGTGATCGACATGATCGAGATCGGCGCGGGAGGCGGCTCCATCGCGCATGTGGACCGGCTCGGTCTCATCCGCGTCGGACCGGAGAGCTCGGGCAGCGACCCCGGCCCCGCCTGCTACGGCCTGGGCGGCACGCTGCCCACCGTGACGGACGCGGACCTCGTCCTCGGCTACCTCGGCGCGGAGAGCTTCCTCGGCGGCGACATGCGGCTCGACCTCGCGGCTGCGGAGGCGGCCATCGCGCGGCACGTCGCGGAACCGCTGGGCGTCTCCGTCGTCGAGGCCGCCTGGGGCATCCACGAGACGGTCAACGGCAACATGGCCCAGGCCGCCGCTATCCACGCGCTGGAGAAGGCAAGGCGCATCGACGCCTATACGATGGTGCCGATCGGCGGCGCCGGGCCCGTGCACGCCTGCCACGTCGCGATCAAGCTCGGACTGCCGCGCGTCGTCGTGCCGACCGGCGCCGGCGTCGCCTCGGCCTTCGGCTTCCTCGCCGCGCCGATCTCCTTCGCCTTCGTGCAGGGCTGGGTCGCGCCGCTGGAGGCCCTGGACTTCGGTCGGCTGCGCGACCTCCTCGGCGGCATGGAAGCGGAGGGCCGGCGGATGGTGGCTCAGGCGGGGGTGGAGGCGGCGGCCGCCCCGGTGCGCATCCGGGGTGCGATGCGGTACGCCGGCCAAGGCTACCAGGTGGAGGCCGACATCCCGGCCGAGGCGATTGCGAGGAACGACCGCACCACTCTGCGCGCGGCATTCGAGGCGGAGTATGCGCGGCAGTATGGGCGCACGGAGCCGTCGGTGCCGGTCGAGTGCGTCTCCTGGCGGGTGATCGTCGCCGGCCCGCGGCCGAAGCTTGACCTCAATGCGGCTTCCGTCGGCGCGGCGGAGCAGGGGGCCGCGCGCAAGGGGACGCGGCGCGCCTGGTTCCCCGCTGCCGGTGGCTTCGTGGAGGCGGTGGTGCTGGATCGATACCGCCTGCGCCCCGGCGATGCCGTGGAGGGGCCAGCACTGGTCGAGGAGCGTGAATGTACGCTCGTTCTGCCGCCGGGCACCCGCGCGACCTGCGACGCGGCGCTGAATCTGGTGGTGGATCTGCCGCGCGCGGCGGACGCGGCATGACCGACGCGTCCCTCGCAGCCCGCCGACGGGACCAGGGCGGGGCGCTCCTCTGCCTCGCCGTCGCCGGTTACGGCGCATGGGCGGGCCTCGGCTGGGGGTTGCGGGACG